>JBDNIA010000428.1:0-10481 GCA_041688525.1 Crocinitomicaceae bacterium
AGTTGGACCAGATATAATTAAGGGCGTCCTAGCATCATCAATTAATACGGAGTCGACTTCATCGACAATTGCATAGTGGTGTTTGCGCTGAACTAAGTCGTCAACACTTCCTGCCATATTGTCACGCAAATAATCAAAACCAAATTCATTATTAGTTCCAAATGTAATGTCCGCTAAATAAGCTTCACGTCTTGCATCTGAATTGGGTTGGTGCTTATCTATACAATCCACAGACAAACCATGGAATTGATACAAAGGCCCCATCCACTCACTATCACGTTTCGCTAAATAATCATTCACCGTTACTAAGTGAACTCCTTTTCCTGCCAATGCATTGAGATAAACGGGTAAAGTAGCCACCAAAGTTTTCCCTTCACCAGTTTGCATTTCTGCGATTTTGCCATCGTTCAACACGGAGCCACCCATCAACTGAACATCATAATGAATCATGTTCCAAGATACCTCAGCACCTGCGGCTGTCCATTTGTTGTGCCAAATAGCCTTGTCTCCATCGATAGTTATACCGTCTTTTCTAGTCGCTAAATCTCGGTCGAATTCAGATGCAGTCACTTTTAATTGACCGTTTTCCGCCCATCTTTTCGAAGTTTCTTTAATTATAGCGAAGGCTTGGGGTAGTATTCCTAGAAGGATTTCTTCTATTTTGTCATCTATTTTCTTCGTATATGAATCAATTTGCTCATAAAGAGCTTCTTTTTGGTGAACGGGAATAGATAAATCATCTGCTTTTTGATTCAGTCCTTTTAATTCATCTTCAAGTGATGCTATTCCTTCCTGAATTTCTATTTTGAACTCGGCTGTTTTTGTCCTTAATCCATCATCACTAAGCTTACTAAACTCATTTTCAAAGGATTTAGCGGTATCAATTTGAGGTTGATAATTCTTTTGGTCTTTAAGAGATTTATCGCCAAAAAGTTTTTTAAGTAAATTAGAAATCATGTATTCAAAATTATAAGAAGTCAAAAATAATCTAAAAATTCTTTTGACCAGAATTAGTTGTGCTTAAAATCGTTAAATAAAATGTTCATAAATCGTTCCAATGTGGTATAGCTGACAAACTGTCCAATGCGTATTAACAATGTCTGTCAATAAGATTTTAAAATTCTGGTATACGCAATGGAGTATTCCTTTTATCTTTACACAATGGAAGAAATGATTCTGATCTTAGATTTCGGATCTCAATACACACAATTGATAGCAAGGCGTGTTCGAGAATTAAACGTATACTGTGAAATACACCCCTGGAATAAATATCCTGATTTAACGCCAAATATAAAAGGTGTTATTCTTTCTGGAAGTCCTTTTTCAACAAGAGATGACAATTCTCCCAAGCCAGATTTGTCAAAAATAAAAGGGAAAATACCTTTATTAGGTGTTTGTTTTGGAGCTCAATATCTCGCTCTAAATTTTGGAGGAGAAGTTTTGCCATCTAAAATACGTGAATACGGTAGGGCGAATCTTTCCCATGTTTCTACTGAGCATGAATTAATGAAAGGTATGACTGTTGGGAGTCAAGTTTGGATGTCTCACGGTGATACCATTAAAAAAGTACCTCAGAATTTCGAGGTAATTGCAAGCACTAGCGACGTGGAGTATGCCGGGTTTCATATAAAAAATGAGAAAACTTATGGAATACAATTTCATCCTGAAGTTTATCACTCAACTGAAGGTCAGCTTTTATTAAAAAACTTCATTGTCAATATTTGTCACACAGCGCAATCGTGGACACCGAATTCTTTCGTTGAAGAAAGTGTTCAAAATTTAAAAGATAAAATAGGCTCTGATAGAGTTATTCTTGGTTTGTCAGGCGGTGTCGACTCATCTGTTGCTGCAGTATTACTGCACAAAGCAATTGGCGCTAACCTGCATTGCATCTTTGTAAACAATGGTCTTTTGCGTAAAAACGAATACACAAGTGTTCTAGAGTCCTACCAAGGAATGGGCCTGAACGTTAAAGGAGTTGACGCGAGTGATAAATTTTACGATGCTTTAGTTGGATTAACAGATCCTGAATTAAAAAGAAAAGCTATCGGCCTTGTTTTTATTGAGGTTTTTGACGAAGAATCAAAATTAGTTGAAAACGCGAAATGGTTAGGGCAAGGAACTATTTATCCTGATGTTATCGAATCGGTTTCTGCTACTGGAGGTCCTTCAGCTACCATAAAATCACATCATAATGTAGGAGGTCTTCCTGATTATATGAAGCTTCAGGTTGTAGAACCACTTCGATTATTGTTCAAAGATGAAGTTCGTCGTATTGGACATTCTTTAAAAATAGATCCAAAAATTTTAGGTAGACACCCTTTTCCGGGTCCAGGTCTTGGAATTAGAATACTTGGAGATGTTACGAGAGAAAAAGTGCAAATATTACAGGAAGTTGATCATATCTTTATTCAAGGCTTGAAAGATGACGGACTTTATGACGAGGTTTGGCAAGCTGGTGCAATTTTCCTTCCAATTCAGTCAGTTGGTGTAATGGGAGATGAAAGAACTTATGAAAATGCTGTAGCATTACGAGCCGTGGCTTCAACAGACGGAATGACAGCAGATTGGTGCCATTTACCTTACGAGTTTCTTGCTAAAATCTCTAATAAAATTATAAATCAAGTAAAAGGTATTAATCGTGTTACTTACGATATTAGCTCTAAACCACCTGCAACGATAGAGTGGGAATAAGTTTGGCATGTACCTTGCATCACTGAAAATAAAAATCAACAACAATGAAAGCAACTTTATTTTTC
Organism: Crocinitomicaceae bacterium; assembly: GCA_041688525.1. Lineage (GTDB taxonomy): Bacteria > Bacteroidota > Bacteroidia > Flavobacteriales_D > Crocinitomicaceae > UBA2040. The sequence continues at coordinate 2,760 of JBDNIA010000428.1, forward strand.
TCTTTTCTATTACTCAGTTTATTGAGTTTAGCTCAACCTGAAAACACCCAAATTGAGGTAATTGAAGGCGAACGTTATTATGTTCATTTCGTGCAAGGTGGAAATACACTTTACGGAATCCATAATCTCTATAAGGTTCCCGTAGAAGATATTATTGCAGTCAATCCAGAAACTGTAAATGGTCTTAAAGAGGGGCAACGCATCTTAGTGCCAATTAGAGGAGTTGAAAGTTTACCTGAAAACCTAGTAATTCATAAAGTAGAAGCTAAAGAAACATTATATGGAATATCAAAAAAATACAATGTTAGTATTGAACGTTTAGTTGAGCTTAATCCAGGTATTGATCTTGCAATCAATGAAGGGCAAGAAATTAGAATTCCTGTTAAAATGCCCTTAGGGCAAGGAGAAGCACTTAGGGTGGAACAGAAGAAGTTTAAGGTTTCTTTTATGGATTCAACCATTAAACATACCGTTTCGAAAGGAGAAACACTGTTTAGTATTGCAAAACGTTTTATGGTTCCTGAATCGGAAATTCGACAAGTAAATAAACTTAAGAATGATAGGATTCATCCAGGTGACATTTTGAATATTCCAATTAAAAAAGAAAGAATTGAAAAGGTTGAAATTAGAAAGATAGAATCTGTTCAGCTCAATAAAAATAGATCTCCATTAATTGACTCGTTGCTTTTATTCAAAAGAAAAGAACAATACAATGTAGCTATTCTAATGCCCTTGTTTTTAGACAAAAACGAAGGTTATAATCCGAAGATTTCTGATATGGCAGCTGAGTTTTATATGGGAGCCAAGGCCGCATTAGATTCACTCGATAAAATGGGGATGAAGGCGAAAGTGTATATTCACGACTCTCAGAACGATTCTGCTGCAGTTCGTGAAATACTAAAAAAACCTGAATTCGCAAAAATGGATCTTATAATTGGTCCTTTCTATGGTTTCAATTCAGAATACGTCGCTGATTGGTGCAGACTTCACGGCGTAAGAATGGTTTGCCCGTTTGCAACGAATTATGAAATTCTCAGAGATAATCCATTCATTTATGAAGCCGTGACGTCAGATGTTACTTTAAGTGATGGTTTAGCGAGACATTTGCTAAAAAAAAGGGGTAATGAACAAGTCATCCTTATAAAGCCAACTTCAGCGCAAGACTTGAATTGTTATGAAGCTTTCAGATCGACATACATGCGCGATACAACTCGCAAACAAGGTTCTAAATTAATGGAGTCTACACTTGAAGATTTCACTACATTTATTAAAGAAGATGTAAACACACATCTCGTTTATCTGTCAAATGACAAGGTTGAGGCGATGGAATTTGTAAATAGTGTAAATAAATCGGCTTATAAATCAGGTGATGGGAAACTGACTATTTACGGCACAAAAGACTGGGCTAATTTTTCAAATATTTCCTCAGATTACAAAAATAAATACAACTTGCAGTTTGCAACATCGTTTGATTTAAACTATGATTCTGAGAGAACGAAGGCTTTTCAGAAAAAGTATCGTTTAAATTATACGGCCGACCTTTCGAAGATGGCAATTCAAGGTTATGATGTTACTTTATTTTTTTGTCAAACACTGCTTATGCAGAAAAAACCAACTTCTGGGTTAATGAATGCAATAAGACTAGAACAAAAGGGTGCAGGAAACGGATACGAAAACACCCAATGCTTTATTGTTAAACAAGTAGAATACGATCTTATTAAAGTAGCTCAAGTCAATGAATAAGGAATTCATCAGTGATAAATTCCAGGAGTTACAATTAAAAATTGTTTCGGAATTGGAGAATATTGATGGTCGGTTGACTTTCAAAACTGACGTTTGGGAAAGGGAAGAAGGTGGCGGCGGAAAAACGAAAACAGGCGTTAACGGAAATATAATAGAAAAAGGAGGTGTTGCTTTCTCCACAGTATTTGGCGATGTTAGTAGCATAATGAAAAAACAACTTGATCTTAACGGTGATGTTTTCTTTGCCACAGGTATTTCTATTGTACTTCACCCGAAGCATCCTTTTGTCCCCATCATTCACATGAACGTGCGCTACTTTGAAATGGATGATGGTACGTATTGGTTTGGTGGCGGAATTGATTTAACACCGCATTATATTGATGATTACTTGGCTAAACACTTTCACATCAGACTAAAAGATATTTGCGACAAATATTCTAATGATTTTTATCCCTTATTCAAAAAGCAAGCAGACGATTACTTTTTCATTCCCCATAGAAACGAGACAAGAGGAATAGGTGGTATATTTTATGACCACATGAATGAAAACTGTGGGATTTCAAAGCAAGCACTTTTGAATTTTTGTATCGAATTAGGTTCTTCTTTTCCTTCCATATACGCGGAACAAATTAAAACTGGGGTATCCAAGTCGTTTAATAACAAAAATATCGCGTGGCGAAATCATAGGAGAGGGCGTTACGTGGAATTTAACTTGGTTAACGATCGGGGAACTAAGTTTGGTTTATTTTCAGGCGGAAGGACGGAATCTATACTCATGAGTCTTCCACCTTATGCCGAATGGACCTACTGCCAAGATATTGAACCGAATTCAGAGGAAAACGTCACCCAAATAAAATTGAAAAAAGGAGTATCTTGGATAGAAAAGTAATAATTCCAAAACAAGCAACTACCTATTTAAAAGAACGTTTTAAGATCAAATAATGAAATGAAAACAATTCTTTTTTTATTTGAAGCTTTAAACATGAGCAGCGGCAATCGTACGAAAAACGAGAAAAAAAATTACTGATATTAGAGGTGTTTAGAAGTGAAAATGGGCAAGGGCAAATAAATTTAAACCCGCACCTACCCGAGTTATTTAATGCTCTTTATATTCTTAGCTTTTCTATTTTGAAATTTCCTTTTCGTTCAAGTTTTTTTTTAGAAAAATAAATGAAATATCTTTAAAACACATGTTAGACTTGGTTCATTTTCATAATTTTAACAACAAATCACAAGCAATAAATCTACTTTTACCAGCTTTTTTTGTCATAATTAAATCAAGTTTACCGATTGCATGATTCGAAATATTATTTATATGTCATAGCCTAAATTTTATTTCTAAGTAAGTAATATGAAAAACATTATCACTCTATTTGTATTTATTGTATCTGTTCAAGTTGTAAAAACAAGCTTTGGACAAGCTACAGTTATGTCAAATACGACCATAAATCAATGTTTTGGTAGTTTGCTCGATCCTGGTGGGACAAGTAATTATCCAAACAGCAATGTTACAACCACCACAATATGCTCTGGTATTTCCGGAGCATCCGTAAGATTGAGTTTTACTTTTTTTAATACTCAAGCCATTTTTGATAATCTTACAATTTATGACGGGAACACTACATTATCCACAGTTTTGGGAGTGTATAGTGGGATTCAAGGTCCATTTGAAATTCAGGCAACTAATCCTACGGGCTGTCTAACACTAGTCTTTAGTTCCGATGCAAGTAATACATCCCTCGGATTTAATGCAAATATTAGTTGTGCATTTCCTTGTCAATCAGTTGTCAATCAAGTAACGTCCACAGCGCCAATAAGTTCAGGAAGTTTTATTGATCTATGTCTAGGGACTGTATTAGTTGTAAATGGCAATGGAAGTTACACAAGTGCATCTCCTCTCTACCCTCAATCTGATGCAACATCAACATTTCGTTGGGATTTTGGCGATTTAACTAGCATTTCGCTTCAAAACACATCTCACCAGTACGCTAATCCTGGCATTTACGACCTGAACCTCACTATAATTGACATCAATGGTTGTAAAAGTGTGAATGATGTTAATTTACGTGTCCGGGTTTCAGATGTGCCTAGGTTTAATGGAACGGTTGCAGCCAATAACACAATTTGTTTAGGTCAAACAAATGAGTTATCGGGCTTTTCGGCTCCAACTGAAATCGCTTATTTTTGCGAATCATCAGATCCTGAAGATATTGTGATTCCTGACGGAATAGGCGTGCCTTACTCTACAACACTGAATCTAGATTGCTTTAATCCTGCTGGAACAATAACCGCCTTAACGGATATTACTTCAATTTGTTTTGATGTTGAGCATTCTAATCTGCATGATTTAGAAATCATATTAACCTGCCCTAATGGCACTTCGATTTCTTTGTACGGTGCTCTCGCAGGCGCTACAAATTCAGTTCACTTAGGAGAATCTGTCGATAATAATTTATCTACTACACTTGGCACGCCCTATAGTTATTGTTTCAATATGACGGCTTTAAATACCATGTATGATGTTGCTGAAGGAATTTCAGGACCGGTCCCAATATATAATTATATTGATAATGATGGAACTGGAGTTATTAGTGCAATGTACATACCAGCAGGAGACTATTTGCCGATTCAATCATTCGGCAACTTAATTGGCTGTCCGCTAAATGGCAATTGGACCTTAAGCATTATAGACCAAGTAGCATCAAATAATGGTGCCATTTTTGATATTTCCTTGGATTTCAATTCAACCCTCTATTCAGCTTCAAACAATTACACTCCCTATATAGCCTCAAGCTGGTTGTCAGACCCCACTATAACCGTCACAACTGGCAATACCATTACTGTTACTCCAATTTCTGTTGGAAATAAATGTTATACTTATCAAGCTATTGACGCATTTAACTGTATCTATGATACAACAATTTGTTTCGATGTTTTTCCTTCAGATGATGCCTCCTTTTCGTATGCCCAAAGTGTTTATTGTACGAATAATCCGAACCCAACCCCGATCATTACAGGTATATCTGGCGGAGTTTTTAATGCAAGTAATGGGCTCCCAATAAATCCTCTTACTGGAACTATTAATTTAATTTTAGCCCTTGCGGGCACTTATGAAATAAGTTATCTAACGCCAGGTTCCAGTTGCCCAACGCTAAGTACAACGACAATAGTTATAAACAGTACGGAAGCTAATTTTTCGGCCGTAAATTTTTCAGGTTGCGAACCATTGACAACGCTATTTACAAATCTTTCTTCGAGTTCTGTTAGCTGCATTTGGAATTTTGGCGACGGAAACTCTTTTGCTGGGTGCGGACCAATCAGTCATATATATGTAAATGAAGGTTATTATAGTCCTCAACTTACAATTAATGATATCAACGGGTGCCAAGCTGTTTTTGTCCAAACAAATTTGATCCAAGTAGATCCTCAGCCATTCGCTGAGTTCTTAACAAATCCAATTGAGATTCCGATATTCAATCAAACAGTAATTTTAAATAATACTTCAACGGGTGCTATAAATTACATTTGGATCTTTGCTGATAACACTTCGTCAGGAGCAAACTCGCCAATACTCAATCTAAATTTAAATGAAGATGACGAGTTTCTTGTGAAATTATATGCTTTTTCTTCTGCTGGCTGTATAGATTCAGCCCAACAATATTTGCAAATTGTACCTGAATTAATTTTTTATGTGCCAAATTCATTTACCCCCAACAACGATGAATTCAATAAATCTTTCCTACCGATTATGTCTTCAGGCTTTATATCCAATTCATATAATTTTAGGATTTACGATAAGTGGGGAGCTTTGTTGTTCCATTCAAAAGATATAAATATTGGTTGGGACGGAACTCAGTTTAATACAGGAAAAATAGTTCAAGATGGTATTTATACTTACCAATTAGATTTTTTAATGAACATTAATAATAAAAGACATACATACAATGGTAATGTAAACGTTATCAGATAAGCAAATTAGGTGTAAATAAGTTGTTCCTTTTTTTTGTGCAAAACTCGTTCAGATAAACAGTGTGCTACTCAATAACTTATTCGTAAGTTTGTCCTCAATTTGCAACGAATAGTAATAAATTGAAACTCCAAAAAGTGCTGAAACATGCCTAAAAACAACGCCCTCAAATCTATTTTAATTATCGGAAGCGGTCCAATTGTCATTGGACAAGCTTGCGAATTCGATTACGCTGGTTCACAAGCAGCTCGCTCACTACGTGAAGAAGGAATCGAAGTTACTTTAATTAATTCCAACCCAGCTACAATTATGACCGATAAGGTTATAGCTGACAATGTTTACTTACTTCCTTTAGAGCCGGAAAGTATTATTGAGATCCTTTCTAAGCATAAAATCGATGCCGTACTGCCAACTATGGGTGGACAAACAGCATTGAATCTATGTATCCAATGTGATGAGATGGGTATATGGCAGGAGCATAATGTAGATATCATCGGAGTTGATATTTCGGCAATTGAAATAACGGAAAATCGTGAAGCATTTCGCAATTTGATGGGCACAATCGATATTGGAATGGCACCTCAAAGTACGGCAAGGTCATTTTTAGAAGGAAAAGAAATTGCTCAAGTCTTTGGTTTTCCACTTTGCATTCGACCGTCTTATACACTCGGAGGCTCTGGAGCGGCAATAGTATACGATCCTAAAGAGTTTGATACTCTTTTGGAAAGAGGTTTGCACCTCTCACCTACTCACGAGGTAATGATAGATAAGGCTCTATTAGGATGGAAAGAATATGAACTTGAACTACTGAGAGATGCAAACGATAACGTAGTCATAATTTGCTCAATCGAAAATTTTGATCCAATGGGTATTCACACTGGAGACTCTATTACAGTTGCTCCAGCGATGACTTTGTCCGACACCACATATCAACGCATGAGGGATATGGCAATAAAAATGATGCGCTCAATTGGTAATTTCGCTGGAGGATGCAATGTTCAATTTGCAGTTTCTCCGGATAAAAAAGAAGATATAATAGCAATTGAAATCAACCCACGAGTTTCCCGTTCGTCTGCCTTAGCCTCCAAAGCCACTGGTTATCCAATTGCAAAAATTGCATCTAAATTAGCAATCGGATATCATTTAGACGAATTAAATAATCAAATCACAAAAACAACTTCAGCTCTTTTTGAGCCCACTTTGGATTATGTTATCGTGAAAATTCCTCGATGGAACTTTGATAAATTCCCAGGAACCAACCGTAGTTTAGGTCTTCAAATGAAATCTGTTGGTGAGGTTATGGGGATTGGTAGATCATTCCAAGAAGCTCTTCAAAAAGCCTGTCAATCATTGGAAATAAACAGAAACGGTCTCGGAGCTGATGGCAAGGAAATGACCAATCAAAATGATATATTACACAGTTTGGAACACCCCAGTTGGAATCGATTGTTCCATATATATGACGCTATTAAACTGGGCATTCCTTTCAAAACGATTGTTGAGAAAACAAAAATTGATATTTGGTTTTTAAAACAAATCGAAGACCTAATAAAGCTTGAGGATAAAATTGAAAAGCACAATTTCGTTTCTCTTCCAAAAAATTTATTATTCGAAGCCAAACAAAAAGGATATGCGGATAGACAAATAGCGCATCTTTTAAGATGTTTGGAGTCAGAAGTTTATACAAAAAGAGAAGAAATGGGTGTCAATCGAGTTTACAAGCTTGTTGATACTTGTGCTGCGGAATTTGATGCAAAAACACCTTACTATTATTCAACTTTTGAGCTAGAAAACGAGAGTATCGTTTCTGAAAAAAAGAAAATTGTTGTTTTAGGTTCAGGTCCAAATAGAATTGGTCAAGGAATTGAATTTGACTATTCATGTGTTCATGGTGTTTTAGCTGCAAAAGAATGTGGTTATGAAACAATTATGATCAACTGTAACCCAGAAACTGTTTCTACAGACTTCGATACAGCGGATAAATTGTATTTCGAGCCTGTTTTTTGGGAACA
>JBDNIA010000429.1:0-4258 GCA_041688525.1 Crocinitomicaceae bacterium
ATTCGTAGCCGAAACAGACCAAACAATGTTGGCATTTGTGGTAGCAGCAACAGGAATCGTTCCTGACCAAAGCGAACCAGACGCATTGGTCATAGAAATTGGCGTTTGTGCCGCTCCGTTGAAAGAGTAATTCAAAACCACCGTTGAAATTGTTCCCGATGCTGTTGCTGCATTTACTTCAACTACTCGAGAAGAAGCAGTAACACATTGAGGTGCAATAGATGGTGTAACTGAAGAAAGCACTAAAACTGGTGATGGCGTTGTTCCTTCAAACTCGTCCGCACCTATATCTGGGCCACTTCCTGTTCCTGAATATCCTATATTTCCTGCTCGGGTGTTACTATCAAAATCCGCTGTAATACCAGTAATGTTTGAAGCTCCACTTTCTAATTGTGTAACTACCGCTGCATCAATGTGCAAAAAATTACTGTTCACACCTACAGTTGATAAATAGGAAGGAGCAATTGAAATAGAACTTGAACCAACGGTTGGAATCAATGCTTGATAAGCAGCAATAGTTTGTGCTGAATTCGTTCCATCGTAGTACACTAATTTCGTTGCTGAAGCATTGCCCGCATGAAAATTATTTCGATTGCTCGATGCACTTAAATTTGTAGCATTCGCTATAGACCTCAAAAACGCAACGGTTAATCCGGTACCATTTGGAGTAGACGTATTTTGTAAAATATTGTTTGAAATTGTTAAACTCGAGGTGGTTGAAGTTGCATTTCCCGTTTGGAATAACGCGGCAGTGGTGAAATTAGTCCCAACACTCGACGCATTTACATAAATCGTATTATAGGAAATGTTCAAGGATGTTGAAGATGTGGAAGCTGTCAAGTTTATTCCACGAACAGAAGGCGCAATATTTGATACAGTATTCGCATTCGGCGCTTTCAAATCTCCGATTAAATTGTTGTAAACATTCGCCACTCCTGCAGTTCCCAAACTAGCTATTGCAATTCCTGAAACCGTTGGAGCTGCTGCTGTGGATTGTAGATTGTAGATTGTAGATCTTATTTTTAAATACACTTGGACTACTGCTGCTCATTTGTATTCCTGAAAGCGTTGTTCCATTGGAAGAAATTCCGTTAATTGTATTATTCGAAACAGTCCGAGATCCAGTAGTTGTGAAGAAATACATGCCATAAGTGGTGCCAGTTCCCAAATGATTTAAGTTGGTAATGGAATTGTAATTGTAATTCTCATCGCTCGGCGAGCCTATGTCGTATATACCGTACATTGCGCTTGTACCTGTCGCTTTGTTGCAATTCAAATTACTGATGGTATTACTGTCAGCAACAACCGTAGTTCCAGCTACCTGAATTCCATACATTGTACTCGACGTACCTGTACCTGCTATACTCAAATTAGAAACCGTGTTATTCTTTACAGATTGATTTATTCCAGATGAGGCATAGATACCGATCGTTGTTCCTCCCGTTGAACCCGTTCTGGAAATGGTGTTCACATTGTTGTTGCGAATTTGCAAATTGGCAGTTGCTCCTGAGTTCCAAATAGGATAAACCGCTCCTGTACCCGTATTCGCAATTACCCCGTACGAAATTCCAGAGACTGTGTTGTTCAAAATATTTACATTGGCCGCTGATGAAGTCGAGTAAATACCGTAAAAAACACCTGAAGTAGCGGTAAGATAAGATCCAGTAATGGTGTTGTTGTTTAAATTAATTGTATTTCCGGAAGCAGTGGAACCAAATGAGTTTTCAATGCAAGAAACTTGTGAAGTTGTACCTCCTCCTTGAATAGTCAAGTTGTTGAAATTACAATTTGCACTTGCACTCGTGGAAGACGAATTCAAGAAAATTCCACGCAAGGTATTTGCGTGATTTACTCCTGAACCGTTATTATTATTAATCGTATTGTAAGAACAATTTAAGTCCCACTGATCGTTTGCAAAAACGCCTGTTGCTGGATTTAAAGCAGCTCCTGCTCCTCCAACATTCAAGATGTTATTTCCCGTTGCTAGAGTAGATCCACCCACATTGTTTGCTTGGTCACCCATGTCGAATGGACTTGGAGCGCCAAAACCAACGAATACAATACCCGAATTGGAACGAGATATTGTGTTTGAAAAGAATGAATTGTTTGAATTTGCACCTGAAGCCGATGTAACTGTTAAAACAGCATTCGCCAAAGGTGTACAGTTCAAAACAACAATACCAGCTGATCCCGTATGGCCCGCACCCGTCCAGTTCGTATTACCAACGCGACTCAGTTGTATGTTGCAATTGAGCACAGCATTGTTTTGCGCACCATTTGTTCCATCTACTTTGAATAAACCAATCGCATATTCCATACAAGTTGTTTCCGTTGTATTGGCAGTTGCTTCAGTGAAATCGATTCCATTAATGGTCATGTAATCTGTCCCTGACAGACAAATCATACCATCACGTGACGCACTAATTGGAGTATTGACTCCAGCATAAGAAGTTAAAACGGGATTAGCACCTGAGCCTGACTTTTGGATAACAATTGGATTAGCCGATGTTCCAGACGCAGTAACCGTCAATTGTGCGGAAAGAGTCTCTGTATAGTTAGCTGGAACGTTTAACTGAACTCCACCTGTCCCTACCCCTGATGTATTCAGATCAGAAATAAATGCAGAAATGGTTAGATAATCTGTTGGTATAGCTTTTACACCCGTTAACTGAGCAAAAGAACTAGACACAAAAAAAAGAACCATGAAGAATGTAAATGCGCCAAGATTAACAATTGAAGAATAAATTTTTTTCATAATTCGAATTTTTAATAATATTTTGTAAAATTGAATATTAATTTAATTGGACAAAAAAAAAAAAAATTTAAATAAATTACATTTGTTAATATATTTTAAAATTATCTTCATTCCACCTATTTAATTCTATGGTTTTTAGATAGTTAAATTGTATTCATTCTTCACAACACCACTCGCTTTTTTTGCTTTTTATAAGCGTACAACATTATTTTTCAGTTAATACGCAAGACCGTTTTTCGGCTTTCATAATTCATTCGATATTCGTAATTTTGACTAATGAAGTTTTATTTAATTGCTCTCTGCTCTTTTTTTACTCTGCCTGTTTTTGGTCAATTTAATTTTGAGTATTCCGCTGAAATTCAAATCTCAAGAAATGGTTCTTTAATGAAGAATGCTTTTGCAGGAGGAATAAACTATGCTCAATTCTCAGAAATCGATTATGACTATGATGGCGATATGGATTTATTCGTTTTTGACCGAACAAACGACAATATCAAGCTGTTCCAAAATATTGTAAATGGTCCTAACAGGGAATACAAAGTAGTTTACAACGGCCGATTCTTATTCCCAACTGGTCTGCGATACCGAGTTTTCATGGCAGACTATAATTTGGATGGTAAAAACGATATTTTCACTTATGGCGTAGGCGGTATTAAGGTCTATAAAAATACAGGAAATAGCACCTTAGGACTTCAATGGGAACTTGTAACTGATTTACTGTATTCCCAATTTCCATTTTCTTACGACAATCTATATGTGAGCTCATCGGATATCCCAGCCATAAGCGATATTGACAGAGATGGCGATTTAGATATTTTAACTTTCAGTTTAGGAGGTTCTCATCTGGAATATCATAAAAATTTGAGTCAAGAGACTTTTGGCCATTCTGATTCTTTAATCTTTGAATTAAAAAATCGTTGCTGGGGTTTGTTTGCTGAAGACCCAAATAACAGCGCAGTTATTTTAAATGACCCAAATCCGCCTTGTGGAACTGGAAATGTTTCTAATCCAGAGGGTGATGATAAACCTGTGCAGCCAAAACTGCACGCCGGTTCATCGATTCTAGCCATTGATTTTGATAATGATGGCGTCAAGGATTTGCTTTTGGGCGATGTATCTTCTGCAGGGCTCGTAAAATTGGTCAATAGTGGAACTTCTCCAAATACAAATTCCGCCATGACTTCCGTAGAAACGAATTTCCCAAATAACACCACGCCCGTTCAACTTCAAATATTTCCTGCCGGATTCTATTTAGATGTTGATTTCGATGGAAAAAAGGACTTAATTGTCGGTGCAAATGCAAAAAATGCATCTGAAAATGAGAAAAGCGTACATTTTTATAAAAATACTGGGCAAAACAATCAACCCAATTTCGTTTTTCAGCAAACAAACTTCCTTCAAAGTGAAATGATAGAACACGGAACAGGAAGTATCCCTTTATTTTTTGACCAAAATAATGATGGCAAAAAAGACTTAGTTGTCGCTAATTTCTTTCGCTATAAG
>JBDNIA010000430.1:0-4010 GCA_041688525.1 Crocinitomicaceae bacterium
CATAATAATGCTAAAACTGAAGCTTGTTCGATAATTAGCGAATTGTCAAAATAAAATTCGAACTTCAGGTTTTTCACACTATAATTGAATGGAATATTACGCTCAGAGAATATCTATCTTGCCGAAAAAAAGCTGCAAATAAGACATTGTTCGACAATTAGCGAATTGTCAAAATAAACATCGAACTTCAGGTTTTTCTCAATATAATTGAATAGCGTACTTTGCTCAGAAAATATCTATTTAGCCGAAAAAAGTCTGAATCCAAACCCAATCAGACAATTAGCGTTTACCACAGGCAATTGCCAAATAAAATCTAAAAAATCCATCCGTTCGCTTCATAATCCGCAGTCTATGCTTCCAACTCTATCGAAACAAATGCAAGAAAACATTTCCTTCAAAATTCTCGCCTTGTGCACCTATGGCTTTGTAATTGCAGAAATAAACACCGTCACCAGCTTCTATACCTTCAGGTGTTCTGCCGTCCCAAAAGAAAGTTGCAGGACTATTCGTTTTGAACATGAGATTTCCCCAACGATTAAAAATTTGAACATCCAATTCAATGATATTGTCCATTTCAAAAGTATAAAAATCATTTTGTCCATCTGCATTAGGAGTGAAGACATTTGAAGTTTCGAAAATCACTGGAACAAAGGGAGAAATTATAATAATTGGAACTTCTAAAACTGTAATGGTTACGTATGTAGTATCATAACAACCACCACTATTTGTGATTAAAAAGACATTGTAAATGCCCGGTTCTGTATAGGTTGTTGTAACGGAATTTGTTGTAGTCAAATTCAAAGAATCATTATTATCAAAAAACCACGCATAATTTAAACCAAATTGACTGTTGTTCCCAAATGAAACGGTCAAAGGTGCGTATCCACTTGATGGTGTTGCCGTTATTGAAGCGATTGGGCCATTGCTAACTAATACTTCAATAGACGTATCTCGACTGCAACCATCAGATGTAACCGTCAAATAATACATTCCCGCGCTCAAATTGTTAATTACTGGACCGTTGATAGCAATTGGATTACCAATTCCTGTGCCACTCCAAGCATAACTGAATGGCAATGGCGGCGGAGAGTTTACATCGATTGGCAATAAGAGTGCCGTGGCAATTCCCGTGCTATCTCCGCAATCAGTTGGAATAGAACCTAAGCTATCGATTTGCCAATTCATAGCGCGAACGTTGACATTTACATTATCTGTTTTTGTACAGCCAAATGGAGAAACAGCTGTAACGGTGTAAATTCCGGTTACAGTTGGAATCAGCGTGTCATTTACAACACCTCCCGGTGTCCACGTCAAAACGTTGGCCGGATTATTCGTTGTAGCAACCAAAGTATCTGAATCTCCTTCACAAAACGCAATATCTAAGCCAGCATTTACTTGAACATTATTAACGGCAACAACGATCGTATCTTTTTTGGTGCAAACTTGTCTAAATAAAATATCATCAATTGAAAAGTCATTGCCACTGCTTGCCGTTGATTGATTAACAATTTTTAAAACAGCATTTGTTGTATTTGCTCCCACCAACCAACTTCCTGTAATCTGCACCCACACACAAGCTACTGCAGTCGGAGATAACACTGTTGAAATTGGCTGGTTATTTACAAATAACTGTAATTGAGCAACCGCAGGATCATTGAGAGCATTTGCAACCCAAAAGCTAAACAAATATCCTTGACCAGCTATTACGGGAACGGTTTGCGACCATACGGTTGTGTTGGACGTTTGAGCACCATTTGCAATTAACATATTGCCTGATCCTGTTGTGTGGTCACCACATAATGAAAAGTTGTTGTGAACTAAAGACGGAGATGTCGATATGGCATATTGACCGGGATTAGATAAGAGGCCATATGCGCCTCCAGATCCAGGATTATAGGCCGTTGTAAAATTATTCGCCAAAGTAGTTGTTCCGTTTTCGAAATCACCATTAACAACCATATTTAATCCGGTTAAGCTAGCGATAGTACTAGAAACAATATACGTTCCTGGATTCAATAAACTTATATAAGTTCCTTGCGAACCGGTAGACCAAGAATAATTGGAATATCCCGCTGGCCCTGTCAATGTTAAAACCGAACCCGAACAAATTGTTACATCAGGTCCTAACGAATATGGAGGTTCTGCACCTGTACATTGACCAATACTTATAGAACTGATTAGTAACATTAAAGTGATGAGAAAATATTTCATTCGATGAAAAAATTTAAATACGAAAATAACAATTCTATGACTACAAAATTCCTGGAAAAGTTGCAGCAAATAAAATATCCGTTAATTGTCCGCTAAATTTTCAATCCAATCCTCGACTTGATAAGCATTTTCGATGGACAGATCACCAGATTTCGTTCTTCTTAAGGCAATTAGTGTGGCTCCACTGTCTAGTTTTTTGCCAAAATCATGAGCAATGGAACGAATGTAAGTTCCTTTCGAGCAAGAAATTTCAAAATCTATTTCTGGGAAACGAGTAGTATCCACCGTGAAAGAATTGATTTCTATTGATTTCGGTTTTAAAACAACTTCTTTTCCTGCTCTAGCTAAATCGTAAGCGCGTTTTCCATCAACCTGTTTTGCGGAGAAAATAGGAGGCATTTGGTCTTGAATACCAATAAACGATTCCACTACTTTTTGAATAGCTTCCTCCGTAATGTGTTCTGTTGGAAATTCTGCATCAAATTGTTTTTCTAAGTCGTAGCAAGGTGTTGTTTTTCCGAGTAGAAATGTTCCCGTATAGGTTTTCATTCCGCCCATGAAATTATCTATTTTCTTGGTATCTTTTCCAATACAAATAATCAAAAGTCCCGTTGCTAAAGGATCTAAAGTTCCAGCATGTCCGACTTTTATATTTTTTACACCCAATAATTGTTTGAGGTTCCAACGCATTTTATTGACCACATCAAACGAAGTCCATTTGTAGGGTTTGTCAATTAGAACGGTTGTTCCGGCTAAGTAATCAATCATTTAAGTGTAAAAAAAGCTATTAAAGTGATACCAACAATTATTCGGTACCAACCCCAAATTTTGAAACCGTATTTTTCAATTAAGCCGATGAAAAGTTTAATCGCCAAACCAGCAACGATGAATGCTACGACATTTCCAAGAATGAAAACAAAGATATTTCCTGACGATGCCGTAATCATTTCATATCCTTTTTGCTCAACGCCTAGGTATTCCCAATCTTTCAAAAAGATAGAATAGCAAGTCACAGCAAGCATAGTCGGAACTGCCAAAAAGAAACTGAATTCGGCTGCCATTCTTCTGGTTAAACCTTGCTGCATTCCACCTATAATTGAAGCTGCCGAACGACTTGTTCCTGGCATCATGGCCAAACATTGCCAAAAACCGATAATAATAGCTTTCCGAAAAGTTATTTTCTCTTCGCTATCAATTGTCGTGTTTTTGAATAATCTATCTACAAATAGTAAAACGATTCCTCCGACTAACAGAGCGATAGCAATAGGAAGCGGTTTTTCTAAAATTGCTTCGATTTTATCATCAAAAAGTTTTCCAAGAATAAGCGCAGGCACAACTGCAGCTGCCAATTTGTAATAAAAATTTAGATTCCTGAAATTGAAAAACTTTTTCCTATAAAGGGCAACAACTGAAAGTATCGCTCCAAACTGAATCGAAACTTGGAACATTTTCACAAAGTCGTCACCTTCCGTTCCGAAGAAAGCACTAGTGAAAATCATGTGAGCAGTTGAAGAAACAGGTAAAAACTCCGTCAATCCTTCTATGATTGCGAGAACAAGGGCTTGAATAAAATCCATGAAATAGGTCTATTATTTTTCTATGCTTTTTGGTTTACGCATGATCGCATAGATAATTACCACATATCCAGCAACAATTAGCATTGGTGCAATGGTAATTCGTGTTGTGCTAAACAAAGCTTCCGCATCGAACGTGTTTGGCCCGTCAGCTCCACCACCTATCATTAAGATAAATCCTAAAAAGTTGATCGCTAAACCAATTAAAAGTAATCGGTAGTTTTC
>JBDNIA010000431.1:0-2470 GCA_041688525.1 Crocinitomicaceae bacterium
CGCTCAGAATATTGAATTGGGTTGCTAAGATCGAGAAGGTTAAAAGGATTTTAATGCGTCTACCCTGACAAATACAGCTAGACAGTGGTTTAGCGCAGATTTTCAATTAACTTATGATCCGTGCACTTGCTTTTATCCATCTAAATTGCAAATATCTTTTAATCAAATTAAGGAAGAGAATATAGATTTGCATGGACGAAGCCTTACCGTTACTGATAACCTCATTAACCCGCAGCTCCAAATAGATCCGATGGATTTTTTATCTAGTCTTGACTACACAGTCGGCACCAAAGATGATAAGGAGGGGATTTTAATATATAAAGGGCTTCAAGCTTTAGTAAACGATTTTGAGGCTCGATACGAAAAATACAAACTAGACCTCTATAATATTGGAGAACAAAACGAGATTGTAGAACAAAATTTAGGTGCACTTAAAATGTTGAAGTATACCTTAACCGCCGTGATAACATTTGGTGTGAATCCTAGCTTTATAGATGTTGGTCCTGTACAGGGAACTCAATGGTATTCTCAGGTTAAAGGAAAATATGGCGAGTTTATTAAAACTGCCGATGGATATTTTAACGTGCCCAACATCTTATCTATCATTAAAAAAGTGGTTGGAGGTGAAACTAAAACCTTTATCGAACAAAATTTCGAAAGACACCCACTACCGACTGAGCCAGACGCTAATCGAGTGCCAGCAGTTACATTTGGAGAAATGGTATTTAAAGGAAATATTTCGGATTTCGAAATAAAAGGAGGGCCAACTTTTTTTACACCTGGAACGTACGGATCTGACGCCACAAAAGTTCTTGACGTTTCAACCCCAAACCCCAACGATAAAATCGATCCAATTTTAAGTACTATGTATGAATACCCTGTTTATAATGATGTATTAGACACTTTCGCATTGTTGAAAAAACCAAGAGTGGGCCTTGCAAAATCTTTAGCTCCAAACTCCGTTCATAGTGAGACAAAGCTTATTGAGACAGGTGGTTCACTTTGCAAAGTGAATTATAAAACATGGACTAAAATGTACGCCTTAACATTATCAACAAGTGAAATAAAATATGCCTAAACTCTTTACTAGATATAGAAAAGCATAATATAAAAGTTGGTTTAAGATTCAAGTCAAAAACGAAATTTGTCTATACCAATGGTCAACAAGTGAATACTTTTATTAATCCTGAATATACTTCAAATGTGGTTTCAACAACTCATGATGTAGATCAATTCGATAGAGTCATTAGTTGCAGTAATACTGACTTTACTGGCACTGTTAACGATGGTTGGTACAGCGGAGCAACACCTTTTTATCCTGAAAGAACTATTGAATTTCAAACAGTTTTCGTTCCGTTAAATGCTCTCGCTAATACTAGCTTTAGAATGGGTTATACACAGAAATATTGTAGTTTTGCAGATCCAGCAGATTTTTTGTTTGAAACAACTCAAGGGGTTGATATGGATTTTTATGATGTGGAAGTTGTTTTCATGGTTGAAATGGGATTCGAAACACTTAATGATAAAGGCGAAAAGAATTCTAATTTTCAAATATTTACATACCAAGTACCGAGCTGGGAATTTTTCGCTGGTGGATTTGGATCAACTCCAAATTTTGATATGAGACCAGAAAATGAAAATTTAGTATTTAGAAATACAAATTTTGACGGTTCTAATGTAACTGGATGTGTGAAAAATGGTCTTAATTATACCTGTAAAGCTTGGAATGATATTCTAATCGAGGGCAACATCAATATTTCTAACGGATATTTTGTTGATTTCGTCGCAGGAAATGAAATCGTAAATAGATTAAACTCTTCTTTTCCAATAGAATCCGTTTTACGGATCGAACTTGTCTTGAGTTTTAATAACCCAGTTTATCCTGTTGATCTGGAATTTGTCAAAACTTTTTGTGGAAAGGAAGGTCAACCATCAAATTATCTTGCAAATGTTGCCGGTAAACAAGGTATTATTCTTTCAGATTCCATAGATTATGTTGAGATAGAATTAGAACGAGAATTTGAATTTGTTGTTTTTCCAAATCCAGCGCAAAGAATGACTCGAATAAAAATTTCAAATTTAACCGAACGGACAACGGTTAAAGTATTTGATTTTACAGGAAGAGAGATTAATGTGAATTTAAAGGAGGAAAATGAGCTATATTCTTTTGATTCTTCAATATTATCATCGGGTGTTTATACCATTAATGTTATCCACCTTGGGATAACTAAAACAAAAAAATTAATAGTCAACTAACATGCGATTCTTGTTTTTAATAATTCTTTTACTTCTTTCCTGCAACAAAGAACCCCGCTTTTCCAAAAAACTCATGAAGGGCGAAACCTGGAGAATATCTGGGCTAACAGTCGATGATGAATACTATGGTTATTACGGCAACTGGCTTGTAACGCAAGATGTAAATATTTACGATTCCGTTCCGAGCATACAATGGTCGGGCAATGGACAAACC
>JBDNIA010000432.1:0-5054 GCA_041688525.1 Crocinitomicaceae bacterium
AACCCGATTCAACTTATATTCTAGCAATGCTACCAAATGATGATGGATCAAGTGCTGCAATTACTATTCCCTTCACATTTTGTTTTTATGGGGATACAGTGACTACAATGTATATCAATAACAATGGAAACATAACGTTTGGTTCTAGTTTGTTCTCTTATAGTTCCACAGCATTTCCATCTTCACCGACTCAAATTATTGCGCCCTTTTGGGCGGATGTTGATACGAGAAGTGGAAATGGCCAAGTCTTATATAAAGTGACATCTACCGCAATTTATATCAATTGGGAGGGTGTTGGTTATTTTAGTCAACAGGGAGATAAATTGAATACCTTTCAATTAATTATTACCAACGGTTTAGATCCGGCAATTGATGGAGGAAATGTTGCTTTTTGTTATGAAGATATGCAATGGACCACAGGTTCGGCTTCTTCTGGCGTGAACGGTTTCGGTGGAACACCGGCAACTGCAGGTGCAAATAAAGGAAATAATCTTAATTATTTTTTAATTGCACTCTTCGATCATGCAGGAACGGATTTTGATGGCGCTCTAGGTCAACCAGATGGAATTAGTTGGTTGGATAATAAAAGTTTCTTTTTTGATGTTTGTGCTTACGTTAATATCCCTCCAGTGCCAAATGGAGCCTCAAGTTGTGATACTTTTAGAGTATGTTCAATTGGGGATACAGCTGACATACAATTTGTGTTTTTATCTCCTGAAGCTACTCAATCAACCTCTATTACTATTAATCCTGGAACATTGACAAACTTACAAGTCGTCTCTAATACGCCCGGTAATACAGCTTATGCAGTTCTGAGAGTCCCGGGTGCAGCTGCATTTGTAGGAACACATACCGTGCAAATTACCGCAACAGATAATTTTAGCCCTCCAGGTATAACGCAACTTGACTTAACAGTAATAATTGACTCCACAGGAACAACAAATTTTAATCCTACTCTGTCACCGGTCTCAGGTTGTGACTCAATCTATGTAGATGTTTTAGGTGGTGGATACGATTCTTATCTCTGGGATAACTTACTTTTAGATACAGCAATTTATGTCAGCAGTGCCCTCCAAAATTTTGGTGTAACAGTCGAAAAGAACGGCTGCTTTAAGAGAATAGACACTAATTTCTTAGTATCTCCATCGTTTGTAATAAATTTAACAGGCCCAACTACTCTGTGTAGTGGCATTCCAACTGCGTTTTATCAAATGCCCGATTCCTTGAATTATGGTCCCGTGACATGGGGGTTGACAAATCAAGCTTTGGATAGTTTATATAGCAATGCTTTGCCAGCTGGTGCTTATACCGTCACTGTAACAGATACGTTAGGAGTTTGCACTCAAAGCACATCGTTTACTATAAATCAATTACCTCCACTGGTTCTTCAACCTGATAGTTCTTTTTGTGGTTCTACATTCAACCTTATCGTTTCTGGTGGTTCTGGAAATGGAAGTTGGTCTTATTTTAATAGCCCGAACGGGCAAAACCCTGGTTTAGTGCCGAACGGTTCAAACACTTTAGCAATTTTTTCAGTATCTGGAAATTATAACATGGTTTATACTGACGTTGGCTGTAATGTATCGGATACTTTAGTTTTAACAGTTTCAAAACCAATCGGAAATATTTTCTCTGTAGGAAATCCATTTTATTGTCCAGGAGCAGGAGGTTCGCTATATGTAGTAGCCGATTCATTGCGTTTCGGAAATAACATAACGTGGGGAAATAGCCCTAGCTTAAACGGTTACTTTAGTCATCTTCTTTTGGCTGGTTCTTACGCGGTTACCATAACAGATACGCTTGGTTTGTGTAGTAAAACAACTTCATTTGTTGTTGGAACACAAGCGGATATTGTGTTGATGGCAGATGTTGTAATTTGTAACGATACTTTGGTCATGACAACAAACACGGCCGGAGGAACATTAAATTCAGGAATATGGAGTTTAGCTTCAGGTCCCGGGATTCCGCAATACCAATTCAACAGCCAATATTTAAATCAACGTTTACTCTTTAATTCAGGGTTTGGAGTTTATGTAATGGTATATTCAGCTGCTAATTGCCCAAATAAAGATACTTTAATTGTTACATACAGCCCACCACCAACAATTACTTTTAATACGATAGATTTCTTTGTTTGTCCTGGTGGAACTGAAAATATCCAGTTAATTGATTCGGCTGTACTTTCTAGCGTTTCTTGGGGATTAACAAATCCGACTTTGGATGCTTTATTCTCTGCCAACTTACCCATGGGGACGCATACTGTCACAGTTATTAACCAAAATGGTTGTATTGGAGATTCTACTTTCCTAATTACTTCTCAACCAATTGTTAACCTTTTAGCACATCCCAACTCTTGTGGAGATATATTGGTGTTGAATGGTAACTTTGGAAATGATAATGGGTTGTGGACTGTGGCAAGTGGTCCGGGATCAGTAGCCTTTGCTCCAGTCGATTCCATTCAAACTATTGCAACTTGGTCTAAACCAGGAATATATACGGTTGTTTATACCGAGCCAGTTTGTCAAGATGACGATACAATTATAATTAATGTGGTGTTTTATCCCTATTCTGAAGTTGGAAATGACGAAGGATGTATTGGAATAGAACAAACTTTGGCTGCATATTCTGTATGGGAGAACGTAACAGATTATACTTGGAGTAATGGGCAAACTGGAAGTTCCGCGACATTTACACAACCAGGAGATTATTCCTTGACCTCAACCAATTCATGCGGAACCCATACTTGGTATTTTTACTATAATGCGAGTATCTGTGATATTGATATGCCAAATGTATTCACACCAAACGGTGATGTGATAAACGGGTTTTATGGGCCAATTGGTGCTGATCCTTCAGGCTTCTCATCTTTTAATATGAAGTTATTTAATCGATGGGGAAATGTTATGTACGAATCAAATGATATTACTAAAGGTTGGGATGGAAGGTCCAATGCTGGAAATGTAGCTGAAGATGGTGTGTACTTTTATGTGATAAAAGCGAAAGATATTGACGAGAAAGACTTAAACAAACAAGGTTTCTTCCATCTAGTGCGCGAATAATGACCTTAGTTGAAGCTTTTTTTCGATATTAGCAAAAAAAAGTTGACAACCAGGAATCAATTAAAAAATGAATTTGAAGAGAGGTTTCACCAAAAGTGGACCTCTCTTTCCGTTCAATATCATTTTAAAGCAATAGCGAGTAAACTTTTTTCTATTCCTTTTAGTGAGGTTGCTTTTAACCTCAAAGATGAGGTTACTGATGAAGAATTATTGGTTTTTCAAAGTTTCCTACTACGACTTGAGGTTAATGAACCTCTGCAGCATATAGTTGGCGAAACTGAATTTATGGGTTTGCCGATTCTTTGCTCTTCATCTGCCTTAATTCCTCGTCCAGAAACAGAGGAATTAGTAGAATTAATTTTGGAAAAAGTGAAAAGTCAAGTTAAAAAGGATTTTCATGTTTTAGATTTATGCACTGGAACGGGTTGCATAGCTATTGCGCTCCAAAAGCTTTTGCCCAACGCGAAAATAACTGCACTTGATTATTTTGATGATACGATTGAATTGGCTCATAAAAACTGTGAATTAAATAAAATTTCAGTTGAAATTTTAAAAGTCAATGTCCTTTCCGAAAGCGAAATGGCAATATTAACCGAGAATTTTTTCGATATTTGGGTTTCTAATCCTCCTTATATTCCGGAAAGCGATAAATCGAAAATGGACGATAATGTGCTCAGATTTGAGCCTGGAGCAGCGCTTTTTGTTCCAAATGACGATCCTTTGCTATTCTATAAAATAATCACCCGAAATGCAACTAATTCTTTAAAAGAAAACGGTTGGCTTTTTTTTGAAATACACGAAGACTTCGGTAAAGAATTGATAGCTTTGCTAAAGCAAAATAAATTCAGAAATATTGGCTTAGTAAAAGATATGCAGGGAAAAAATCGCATGATTTATGGCCAAAAATAAAACAAATGGAGACAGAAATTGTCAGAAAAAGGATTGCAGAACTGCTTGTTGAAATAAATCAGTTGAATCACGCTTATTATGTTGATAACGATTCATTTGTTTCCGATTTTGAATTCGATAATAAATTGAAAGAGTTACAAGATTTGGAAGTGCAATTTCCCGATTTGGCAGACAGAAATTCTCCAACTAAAAGAGTCGGTGGAGACATCACAAAGAAATTCCAAACAGTGGAGCATCGCTATCCGATGTTGTCCCTATCAAATACGTATTCCGAAGAAGAAATAATTGAATGGGAAAAGCGAATAAAGAAACTGAGCGAGAATACGCTGGAATATGTTTGTGAACTTAAATATGACGGTGTTGCGATTGGTTTACATTATCAAAATGGTCAATTTGTTCAGGGTTTAACCAGAGGAGATGGAACTAAAGGAGAAGATGTAACGGCTAATGTAAAAACGATTCGAACCGTTCCGTTGTCCCTGCAAGGTGACTATCCTGCTGACTTTGAAATCCGTGGAGAAATATTTTTTCCATTGGAGAATTTTATTGCACTCAATGAAGCACGAAAAGAACTCGGAGAACCTGAATTTGCCAATCCCAGAAATTCGGCTTCAGGAACTTTGAAATCGCAAGACTCCAAAGTAGTCGCCGATCGTGGCTTAGATTGTTATTTGTATGGAATATATGGCGCTGATTTACCCTTGGACGGCCATTTTGAAAGTGTTATTAAGGCAAAAGAATGGGGTTTTAAAGTTCCTGACTCAAAGCAAAACTATATCGCTAAGGTAAAATCGATTGAAGGTATAATGGAGTTTATTCATTACTGGGATAAAAAACGGTATGAATTACCTTTTGAAATTGATGGAGTTGTTATAAAAGTCAACGAATTTGAAACACAACTAGAACTTGGATTCACAGCAAAATCTCCTCGTTGGGCAATAGCCTACAAATTTAAAACTGAACGCGTTTCGACAGTGTTGGAATCCGTCAGCTACCAGGTTGGTCGAACGGGAGCAATAACACCAGTAGCGAATTTAAAGCCCATTTCTCTAGGTGGAACGGTTGTTCGAAGAGCATCTTTGTACA
>JBDNIA010000061.1:0-11583 GCA_041688525.1 Crocinitomicaceae bacterium
GGATCAATATTCAATGGATATTGCCAATGAAATATCCATTTTATATGGTGGAAGCTGTAACTCAGACAATGCGAAACAGTTATTTGCTTGTCCAAATATTGATGGTGGTCTTATTGGAGGCGCATCGTTGAATATCGATTCATTTACGAAAATAATTGAAGCCCATTAATGGATAGTTTCGCATTTCATATCAATATAAAACCCACAAAACCGTGGTCGGAAATTGCAATTTCATGGCTTGTGGAAGAAGGTTTTGATGTCTTTGAAGAAACTGAAGCTGGCATTGTCGCTTACACAGACGCAAATTCGACTCCTAACCTCCAAGAACCCCTTGATTTGATCAAAACATGGGCTGAAAATTCAAAAATACAGTGCTCTGTTGAAATTGAAAGAATTGAACAAAAAAATTGGAATGCAATATGGGAATCTGATTTTAAACCGGTAAATGTTGAGGATAGGCTATTAATTGTGGCTCCCTTTCATGACAAACTTGAAACTAATGGTTTAGTAGTAGTCATTCAGCCGCAAATGTCGTTCGGAACAGGACATCACCAAACAACTTGGATGATGAGTAAGGCTTTATTAGATTTAGAAAATTTACCCGCTAAAATCCTGGACATGGGGACAGGAACGGGAATTCTCGCCATACTCGCTGAAAAGCTTGGCGCAAAAGATATAATGGCTATCGATATTGAAGAATGGTCAGCTGAAAATGCCAGAGAAAATGCCGTGCGAAATAAATGCGAACATATTTCCACTTTTCATGGGGATATTGATTTAATAAATGGAAAACAATTTGATTTGATTCTTGCAAATATCAATTTGAATGTGCTCAAATCACAAATGGAGTCCTATAAGAATAGTTTGGATCGCAATGGTATTCTTTTGCTCAGCGGTTTTTTTGAGACTGATGTTCCCGAATTATTAAAGCTAACGCAATCACTCGGTTTCGAAAAGCAGAAGATATTTACCAAGGAAACATGGGCGACGCTTCAATTGACATTAATATAATATCAAAAAATGATTAAAAATTTCATACTCTTCGTTTTTCTTCTCTTAGGATTAAATGTCTTTTCTCAAGGTTTTTCTGTTGAAAGAGAAAAATTCACAAAAGAATTACACAAAATATTATCGGATTACGGCAAAGGTGATTTCAACGATTTCACCAAGAAAGAATTTCCAAATTTTTTAATCGAGATGAATGGCTTATCCGACAATATGTTCAATAAAATGGTGCGCACATCGAATCTCATTTTAGAGAAAAAGTTAAAACCATATCCTGAGTTATACAATTATATTTATTCCATGTATTCGCTCGGACTAAACAAGCAAAATACTGAAAGTGTCAATGCTTGGCATGTGACGGTAGATAAAATGCTAGATGCCAGAAATGTCAAAAAATTTGAGGATTTTATTGAATTGTCCGCCAATTTCTTTTCGAAAGGTATTTTATCTAAAGCCTCAAATTATACGTGGTATTATCTTGGCGGAAAATACACATTCGATGGCGATGAAAAAGCATTTATTCGCTTTGAAAATGGAAATCTCGTTTGCAGAGTAGACAATAGAGATAAAAAAGCAGCAGAAAAAATACCCTTTGTAGATAGTATTGTTGTTGAAAATACAAACGGAATTTTTGATCCATTTTTAAAACGCTGGGAGGGAAATGGAGGTATAATTACTTGGGAAAAAGTAGGTCTATCTACAAGTGAAAGTTATGCTGAAATCAACCGTTATGAGCTTGCACTCAAATCGCCAAATTTTAATGCGGATTCGGTAAAAATGCATACACCCTATTTTAAAGATCCAATTATAGGTAGATTAGCCGAAAGAGCCTTTGTTATCAATCGTGAAATTGATAGGGTTTTCCCTCAGTTTTCTTCCTACGAGAAGAATTTGAAAATTACAAATCTACGTCCAAGTGTTAATTATGAAGGAGGTATAGGTTTGAAAGGTAGTCAATTTGAAGGTTTCGGAACAAAACAAAGTCCAGCTAAATTGATCATTCTCAATGACAATGAAACTTTCATTTTGGCAAAATCCGTTTTGTTTAATGTGGATGAAAATAAAATACAAAGCGCGAATACAGAAATAAATATAAAATTTGGAGAGAAAGATTCTATAACGCATCCAGGAGCAGAGTTGATTTATTTTGAGGACAAAGGAATTTGGGAAATTAATAGAACAAATTTAGGACTAGGTCAAGCGCCTTTTGGAAATTCGTATCATCAAGTTGAAATGTATATTCCTAAAATTATTTGGGAAGTAGGCAAACAAA
This sequence comes from Crocinitomicaceae bacterium, assembly GCA_041688525.1. Classification (GTDB taxonomy): domain Bacteria; phylum Bacteroidota; class Bacteroidia; order Flavobacteriales_D; family Crocinitomicaceae; genus UBA2040. The sequence goes on from JBDNIA010000061.1 coordinate 2,279, forward strand.
TTCTAGATATTGAATATGAATACGGAACCAGTCAAGAGCAGCGTGTTGCAAGAATGGAATCTAAAAACTATTTTGATGCTCGACTATATCAGCAGATACAAGGAATGGAAACTAAAAATCCATTGGCAGTAATTTTCGATTATTCGTATAAATACGATGAGCAGATTATTCAGGAAGGGAAGTTGGCGTCCGCTCTCGGTAAAACTATCGAACAAGCTAAACCTATGCTATTACAGCTGTCGAGCCTTGGTTTTATTTCATATGATACCGAGCTGAAGGAAATTCGAATAAACGATAAGTTAATCAGTTTTGTAGAAGCAAGATCCGGTAAAAGAGATTATGATAATATTATTTTCACATCTGATTTAAGACGAAAAGAATTACTAGATTATTCAGCTGAAGAGATAAGTAAAGATCCTTTTCTCCAAGCTGTAAAATTAAATTATGACAATATTAATACGGAAAGAAGTCGCATGACTAGTTTTGGTAAAATCGACCTCAAAACAATGGATTTAAAATTGGTCGCTGTCGATCAAATAGTTTTATCATATGAGCAACGAACATCTGTTTTTCCTAGAAATTATGATATTACCATTAAGAAAAATAGAAACTTTAATTTCAAAGGGTTTATCAGTTCAGGCAAACTAGAAATTGATGCTGAAATTTCTGATTTCAGCTATGATTTGTTCAAATTCAACATCAATATGTCGAATAAAACAGCCTTAAATGTTAAACCACTTTCAGAGCAAGATGGAAACCGAGCAATTACCTTGAAATCTGAAATCACAGGAATTGTGGGAGAATTATTAATTGATGATCCTAAAAATCGTTCAGGTGCAAATAAGAAGATTATTGGATATCCAAAATTGAAATCGATTCAATCTTCAAAAATTTATTATAATTCAGAAGATATATATCGCGGTGCTTATGATAGCACAAGATTTTACTATACGGTTGATCCCTTTGTTTTAGATAGTTTAGATGCCTTTGATGAAAAAGCTTTGCGACTTTCAGGTGAATTAACTTCCTCAGGTATTTTTCCGAAATTCAGAAAAGACGTGCAAATTATGCCAGATTATTCACTGGGCTTTTCCACTAATGCTCCCGAAGGAGGATATGCTTTTTATGGAACGCGTGCCAAGTATGAGAATAAAATTCTGTTGTCTAATAGCGGACTACAAGGTGCCGGAACAATAAATTATATTACTTCTACCTCAGTATCAAGAGCTTTAGCATTTTTGCCAGATAGCACAATTGGTTATGCAGATTTCGCAAATAAGCAACAGCTAAGCGGTATTCAATATCCTGATGTTACTGGTTCTGGAGTTTTCATTACTTATATTCCTCAGAAAAATGTTTTGAAGGTAAAGTCAAGTGAAAAAGAGGATTTAGTGTTTTTTAAAGGTTCAGCAAAAATGAAAGGTACAGCATTTTTAACACCTGTAGGAATGCGTGGAAATGGATTAATGAACTTTCTATCGGCAACACTGATCTCCAGAGATTTTAACTATAAATCAAATGATATTTTAGCAGAAACGTCAAATTTCAACCTGAGGAATGAACATCCAGAAGGAGATGAAGGAAAAATTACTTTTAAAACAGATAATGTTAGTGCAAACGTTTCATTTACCAATAGAAAAGGTGTGTTTGTATCTAATGGAGGATCTTCAATAGTCGATTTCCCAATTAATGAATTCCAATGTAAAATGGATGTTTTTACTTGGATAATGGACGAGGATAAAATCAACATGGAAAACAAAGGTAAAAAAGATATTGCCTTTGATGCAGGATTCGATTTAGCAACACCGAATTTCTTTTCAACGAATATGAAGCAAGACGCACTAGCGTTTAAAGTGCCTATGGCTACTTATTCAATAGAAGAAAAGGTGATTTATTGTGAAGGCATTGATTTTATAGATATCGCGGATGCTAGAATTTATCCTTCAGATAAAAAAATTACGGTTCGTAAAAAAGCAAAATTAGATCAAGTGAAAGATTCAAGAATTGTGGCTAATTATATTACGAAATACCACACTTTCGTGAAATCTGATATTGATATTACAGGCCGCCGAGAATACAAAGCCTCAGGCGATTATCCTTATTATGACAAGGATGGCAATATGACAATGATTAGAATGGAGGAAATTATTTTGGATAGCTCATACCAAACAGTGGCATCCGGCAGAATTACTGAAATCTCTAACTTTCATTTGAGTAAGGAATTTGATTATTATGGGAAAATAATAGTGAAGGCGGCAAACCCTAAAGTTGTCTTTCAAGGGGCTACACGCGTAAATCATAAATGTGATAATTTTGAGAGAAGCTGGCTATCATTTACTTCTGAAATCGATCCTAAGAATATACAAATTCCAGTGGAAAAAGAGATGAAAAACCTCGAAGGGACAATAATTTCGGCAGGTATTGTGTGGCGTGATTCTAGAAATTCTGATAGTATTCGAATTTATCCAACATTTTTGTCAGCTTTAGCAGATAAGGAAGATCCCGTTGTAATGACAGCAAATGGTGTTTTACAATACGATCAAAGTAAGATGGAATTCCAAATTGGGCCCAAAGAAAAATTCTTGAACCCATCAGAAAAAGGAAATATTATTCGCTTAAACTCAAAAACATGCTCAATGAGTGGGGAAGGAATTGTAAATCTGGGAATGGATTTTGGTCCATCAACGGTTGTCGCTTTTGGCGATTGGATATATGATCCGAAAACGAGTTTAACAAGCCTAGATTTAACTTTGAATTTCAAAATGAATGTAGAGAAAAAACCTTTTGAGAATATTGCTGAAAGAATCCAACTTGTGCCAGGTATTCCATTTATGGACTTAAACAAGTTAAATTTGGAACGTGCTTTGCTCGAATGGAGCGATGCCAAAATAGCGGATAAATTTAAATCTGATTATACTATAAAAGGCGAAGTAAAGAAAATACCCGATGTACTTTCCGACGGCATTACGTTTAGTGGAATAAAGATTCAAAGCTTCGAAAATCCTAGATTTCAAGAACGTGGCTTGATATCGACAGATGGAGTTGCTACATTAGTAAATATTTTTGATAAACCAGTTTTCAAACAAATTGAAACGGATGCCTTTTTTATGCAAACTTTTTCAGGTGCGCAAAGTGACAAGTTCACGATTTACTTTTCTGTCACTGGAGGTGAATCCTATTTTATGGACTATTCTATGGCTAAAAAAGATGGCGAGCTTAGATTAATGTCGAGCGATAAAGAGTTTAGAAATGAAATTGAAGAAATGAAAGAGGATAAAAAGAAAGCGAAAAATTTTAAATATGATATTACGCAACAGAATATATTTGTTGTTAAATTTAAGCGACTTTTAGGTAAAACAGAAGAATAAATAATGGATTTTAATTATATAATTTATACCGTTTTGGGTTATCTTCTCGGCTCTATACCAACTGCAGTTTGGTTAGGTAAAAATAAATATGGTATAGACGTGCGAGAGCATGGAAGTCACAATGCCGGTGCTACCAATACTTTTAGAGTATTAGGTCAAAAGGCTGGAATTGTAGTTCTTTCTATTGACGTTCTTAAAGGGCTCGCGGCAACAGTTCTGCCGCTTATAATGATGCCTGACTTACTCGGTTCAGATGCTTTGGTAAATATCCAAATGCTGAGTTCAATGGCCTGCGTTTTAGGTCATGTTTTCCCTGTTTTTGCTAACTTCGATGGAGGTAAAGGGGTTGCAACATCATTAGGCGTAATTATTGGTTTGCATCCACCTGCCGCAATTATTGCCTTGGGAATTTTTTTAGCTGTTTACTTAGCCTTTTCTTTCGTTTCTTTAGGAGCGATTTGTGCAGCCATTTCTTTCCCTATTCTCCTCTATTTCCGTTTCCATGTTTCTTCGTTTCATTTGATACTGTTTAGCACTATTTTAAGTCTGGCTGTGATTGTCGCCCACAAGAAAAATATTCTCCGTTTGTTGAATAAAACAGAGCCAAAAATGCCCTTGTTGCGGAAAAAAGAATAAATATTGAACGTAAAACTTTGCAGATACGTAAAATCCATAATGATGGTAAAGAAAATATTGTTTTTCGTCCTAACTTTCTTGTTGTGTTTTCCTATCAGTGGACAAACAGAGGAAGAGCTCTTAGATCAGGCCAATAAGTTTTTCAAAGAGGAAAAATTTGTCGATGCCACTCCCGTTTATCTTCGACTCTTGTCCTTGCAACCTAAGAATATAGATTATAATTATCGATACGGAACTTGTTTGCTTTTTAATTCGAACAACAAGCAAGAATCTATTCGTTATTTGAAATATGCGACCAGAAGCCCGCAAGTAAATCCAGATGCTCATTTTTACATGGGACGTGCTTATCATTTAAATTATTTGTTCAACGATGCCGTAAGGAGTTACGATGAATTCACAACTCTTGTAGGGTCAAAAGAAGCTGAAAGAAAGGAGGTTAGTCGACTTATTCAAATGTGTCAGGATGGGACACGTTTATTGATGAACTATTCCGAAATGATTGTTTACGAAAAAAAAGAAATCGAAGCTGATAAGTTTTTTAGGCTTTACGATTTAAAGGAAATAGGCGGAAACTTACTTGTTACCTCTGATTTTCAATCTAAAATCGACAAAAAAAATAACCATACGCCACTTATTTATTTTCCAAATAATGCGACGGAAATCTATTATTCTTCATTTGGAGAGGACGGAAAAAACGGTAAGGATATTTATAGAAGAGTTCGCGGTTTTAATGGTGCTTGGGGAGAATCTGAATTAGTGATGGGGAAAATTAATACCAAATTCGACGAGGATTTCGCCTACAGAAGTCAAGATGGCAAGTGTTTGTATTTCAGTTCGAAAGGCCATAATTCTATGGGAGGATTCGATGTTTTTAGGAGTATTTACGACGAAGTTTCGGACTCTTTTCTCGAACCCGAAAACATGGATTTTGCCGTGTCCTCGCCAGACGATGATATCTTTTTTCTTGTAGATAAGGACAATAAAAATGGTTATTTTGCCTCGGCTCGACAGAGTGAGTTCGGAAAATTGTATGTGTATAAAATCCGCTTAGAAAAGCTTCCTAATCAGTTAACTATTATTGCTGGAGTTTTTGAATCGAGAATTAAACCGAATGAAAAGTTAATAGTTGAGGTTCAAAATAGAGCAACAGGAAAAATTGTCGGAAACTTTACATCGAAAGATGACGGTAAAATTGTAATTACTTTTCCTTCTGGTGGGGAGTACAAATACGTAATGAAGGTTTCTGACGATACCAAATATTTTACGCAGAATATCAATATTCCGATGAAGAAAAACATAAAGCCTTTGCGTCAAAGTTTGGTTCATCTTATGGAAAATGGCGAGGAAGTTATTCGTGTGTTGGATCGTTTCGATGAGAATGTAGATGATAAAGACGAAATTCTAGCAGAAATATTCGCTAACAAAGCGCAATTGGATCCAAATGCCCAATATTTCGACTTAGAGAAATTGAACAGTCAAAGTGATAAAAAGAAGGTGTTAGAAGAAATTTCTGCAGGTCGATTAAGCTTAACAGAAGTTGCGGAAAATTTAGTTGCGAATGCAAAAGTAATTAAAGAAGTAGAGGGCCAAACGGCAGTATTTGAAAAAAAAGTCGCTGTTCAGTTGGAAAATAGCATCAAAAAATTGGAACAACTCAACAAACAAATTGGCGTCAACGCTTCAGCTTACAGATCCAGTGTAGTAAATTCACTTAGCCGAACGACTTTGATTAGCGAATTCAAAGAACTCATAGCTGAAAAAGAAAAAACAGAGCAGAACGTACTCGGGTTATTGCAAGTAAACGAAAAAGTGCAAGATCAATATCTTCTTTCAAAGGATTTGGAAAAACAAGCGGATGAATGGCAACAAAAAGGTATTCAAATCTTAAAATTGCTTGCTGAAGAATCAAATGAAGATGCCCTCCAGTATTTATCTGAAAATAAAGGGATAATTAAGATTGGCTTGGCTAGTCATGTTGATAATTTTTATGAAAAAAGTTCAGCGGAAAGCAACTCGTTAAACACTGAAATAACAGATTTATTAAATAAAAAGTACAATTACGAGACCTCCATTAGTGATTTGCAAAATAATATTGACTTTCTCGAGCGCAAACTCGTAGAAGTAAATTCAAAAGAAAAGGACGCCATTAAGGAAAATATTGATCGCAAACGAAAGGATTTTAATTTGATAAATGATGAAATTTCTGATTTAGTAACTTTAATTGAAACGAAAAGAGTTTTAAAAGATGATTTGCTTAATCAAATGGCGGAATTTATGGCTGTCGAGAATAGCTCGAAACCAAATTCTATCGTTAATTATCAGGCGACAAAAATCAAATGGGAAAATATAAAGAATGCCCCTACATCCGCAGACGGTGAATTAATGACGCAAATTTTTGCGCAAAGTGATGAGGTTGATTTGTCCTCGAATCCAAACTCTGAAGCGAATGTCACAAATATGGAGAGTGATCCTCATGAAGCGGATGATTCATTTCTTTCAATAAGCGAGAATGGGGCTGAATCAAAAAGTGAGCAGGAATTGTTATCAATTTCATCACCAACTAATGAAATAGATTTAGAAAATCAACCAACTTTACCGAGTGCTGTGAATTTTTCAGATTTATCTAAAAATGAGCAAGAAACGAAGCTGTTAAATTCAATTAACCCGAATTATTCCTCCAAAAGGCAGCAAATAGAAAATTCATCTATCGATGATTCCGAAAAAACAAAAATTTTTCATGAGCTGAATCAGGACGTTTTAGCTGGAATTAAGTCGGAACGAAAAAAAATAAATAAACGAACTCAAGTTAATGAGTTAGACGCATTAAATCGTCTGGAAACAGAGATCATTCAAAGCGATGAAGATTTTAAATTTGACTTAGTTTCTAAATTTGAAGACCCAGAAACTTTGGTAAATAGATTGTATAAAAATTACGAAACAATCAGTCAGTCTATTAATAACAACACGAGCTTATCTCCTATTGAAAGAGAGGAAAAGCAAGTTGATTTGAATCAGTCTCTCGTAAACTCATTAGAGTTGGAGAAAATTAAATTTGAAAGCCTAGCGAAGAAAAATTCAAGCAACGAAAAAATTAAATCAAAAATTGAATCTATTGACCAAGTACTAGCCGAATATTTTCAAATCCTTGAAGCAAAAGAAAGAAGACTAACGGAATTGAAAACTGATTTAGCTTCGAATTCTAATGCGGATTCCATAAATAATGTTTGGAAAATAGAAGAATTCGCTGAACTAGAATCGGTTCAACAAGAAGATAATTTATTAAATCAATATCAACCGTCTTACGATGACGATAAACGAGTAATATACAGCTCGAAGGCAAGTGAGCGCGTTAAATACAGTCAACTTTTAACACTTGACGCCTCTTTGTTAGAGAGATTAGCACTTGAAGAAGAAAAACTAAACAATACTAATCAGCAGCCAGAGATAGCAGCCATAAAACGAATCGAAAACAGAGTAAATAGAGAAATTGCGTTGAATCAACTCAATCTTCTTGCTGTCGAAGAAACCGACAAAGAATTTATAACGCGAATTGCTAGCGATTATTTAAACAACAAAGATCAATTGGCTACTAATTCAAATCTAACTGAAGCAGAAAAAGCAAAACGTCAATTAGGAGTTGATGAATTATTAATTGAAAGTTTAGAGAAAGAAAAATTAAAATTTTTGTCTTTAAATGAGTTAAACCCATCTAACGCAAGTTTACAAACTAAAGTAGATTTTATTACACAGGTTATTATACAAAAACGCGTGGAAATCGAGCAATTGAATTCAGTGGTGGATGTTAAAGAAGCAAACCAAGAAACAGATCAAAAGGAAGAAAAGGTGAGTTTTATTACTATAATTATGTTGAGAAATGAACTCCTTGGTGAGGCAAATGATTCTCTCATGAAAGAGCCTGTTAATTCAGTTTCTATTGATGACTTGAAGAAACAGATTATGTTGTTGGATGGCTATGAGAAAGCACTGGAAAACAAAGAAAATGAGTTGCAACGATCTATCCAAGTAAAATCAAATGAAATACAGCAAATATTGAATTTAATTGGCAATGAACTTGTCGAAGTTGCTGATAAAAAGCGCAAATACACAATTACTGTTGGAGATTTGGAAAGCAGTCTTTTGACCCAACAAGCTGCAGTGGCTGTTGCTCCCGAAAAGGATAATACTCTCGAAAGAATTGCAAATGAGGAGAAAACTTTAATGGAAATACTAGACGGCAATATTACAAAGATTAGGGAAATTTCAAAAGTTGAAAAACAACTCTTGAAATTGTCTGACCAAAAATTGGATCGAAAAAATGAGTTGTTAAAAGAAGAAATCAAAATAATTCAAGAAGAAAATGTGGCTAAATTAACGACACTTAAAAGCATTCCTACTTCTTCTGTATCGCAGCGAATAAATAAAGAGTTAGCCCTAAAACAGTTCAATCAATTGAATCAGAATTCGGAGATATTAAAAGTATTAGCAAAAAAATCTAAAATTAGAGAGGAAACCAATGAACTACTTAGCAAGGTTTATGCAACAAAAGAACAAGCAAATGAAATATTAAAATTAGCTTTAATCAATTCTAAATTATCGAGTTTATCAGAAGGAAAAATTATTTCCCTTTCAACTAAGTCTGATTTGCAAAAAAAGAAAAATACTTTATTACTCGAAGAGGCAGGATATAATTCTGAAATAAAAAACATCAGCGCTGAAATAAAATTGGCTAGCAAGGCAAGTGAGGAAGAAATTTTGTTTTCTGATAAGCAAGTTTTGGAAAAAGAACGCCAAATGATAGTGGACCAGATTGCTTACATTGATAGAAATATCCGAGAACTGCCGGCGCAGCCAGTTGCAACAATTTCTACGGATATGAAAAATACGGAGTTGACCTTCCAAGAGGAAATAGAAATCTCATCAAGTTTGGAATTCAAAAATACATCAAAGGTCGCCAAAGAAGCTTTGTTCTTGGAAAATGAAATAGCCTTTCTTTTGAAATCTATAGATAAAGATAAACAAGAAGCACAAAAATTGACAGATGTAGCAGTTTTTAGTGGAAAATTAGACGACAATCAAAAAGTAGAGATAAAAGTTGCTGAGATACAATCTAAAGAGAAACAGATAGAAAAGTTGCAACATTCTTTGACCCAAAAGCAAACAGCAATAGTAGAATTATTTCCAACGGATCCAAGGAAAAAGGCCAAGATAGAAAACTTATTACTTAGAGGCGTGGAGCCAATAAGAGGCGAACTTTCGAATTATATTGCTATTCCTGAATCTGGATTTGAAGTGGAAATGAAC
>JBDNIA010000433.1:0-4118 GCA_041688525.1 Crocinitomicaceae bacterium
ACAACAGCACCAAGAGCTACTCCTTACCGATTTGAAATTCACACTTTCTTTAAACCCAACATATCCAATTTACAAAAAAGATTTTACACTAGTTTCGGATACAAACAAAGAACAAGGTTGGCTTAAAATTGACGAGGGGCTTCACACCATTGGTCACCAAAATTCCTCTTTTTGTTTTGACAATGAATTCGGTGTTCACAAGGTATTTACACACGGCTTTGAAATCAGCAAAAGTCTTGTGACAAATGGAGAGTATATCGAATTTATTGAAGCTGGCGGATATAACTCTTTTCAGTATTGGCTGGATGAAGGTTGGTCATGGGTTTTAGAAAATGAAACAATTGCTCCTTTGTACTGGGAAAAGAAAAATGACAATTGGTTCTATTATACATTGAACGGATTGGTAAAAGTAGATCAAAATGCCATTCTCTGTCATATCTCTTATTATGAAGCGCAAGCTTTTGCTGCTTGGAAAGGAATGCGACTTCCGACAGAATTTGAATGGGAAATCGCGGCAGATGAGTTACTTTGGGGAACGCGCTGGGAATGGACAAATTCAGCTTATTTACCTTACCCAAATTTTTCAATTGCTGCGGGTGCAGTTGGCGAGTACAACGGGAAGTTCATGATTAATCAAATGGTTCTTAGGGGCGGTTCTACAGCAACTGCAGAAGGACATTCACGAAAAACATATCGCAATTTTTTTCAAACAAAATACCGTTGGCAATTGACGGGAATACGACTGGTAAAATAATGATAGAACAATTTAAAAAAGATGTTGAGCAAGGTTTATCACAAAACCCTAAATCTCTCTCCTCTAAGTATTTCTATGACGCTATTGGAGATGAATTATTCGTGGATATCATGAATATGCCAGAATATTATTTAACTGATGCCGAGCTTGAAATTTTCCGCGACAAGACAAAGGAATTAATTAAGCATTTCAGCATTGATGAAAATACTCATTTTCAACTTATTGAATTGGGCGCTGGCGACGGTTTTAAAACAAAAGAACTCCTAAAAGAACTGGTTCAAAAAGAATTCAAATTTGATTATTTACCAATTGATATTTCCGACCACACATTAGAAAAACTTGAGACTACTTTAAATTCCGAAATACCAAAATTGAGTGTTAAAACTCAACAAGGTGATTATTTTCAAGTTTTAGCAAGTTTAAAAGATCCAAAGCAACGTAGAATAGTTCTTTTCTTAGGTTCAAGTATTGGGAATCTCACCGATGATCTTTCAACAAAATTTTTATCTGAATTAAGTGATAACTTATCACCGGGAGACCGATTACTTTTGGGTGTTGATTTAATCAAAGAAGAGCGGATTGTTTTACCTGCGTATAATGATGCCAAAGGAATAACTTCAAAATTCAATTTAAATTTATTGCATCGGATAAACAATGAACTAAAAGCAGATTTTGATCTAGATTCATTTGCTCATAAACCTGAATACGATCAAAATGAAGGTATTGCTCGTAGTTTTTTGACTTCTTTAAAAAAGCAAACAGTTCATATTGCTTCTATCAACAAATCTTTCCAGTTCGAAGAAAATGAAAAAATTCAAACTGAAATTTCTAGAAAATACAACGACAAAATAATAGCTGAAATTACTTCAAGGACTAACTTTTTCTTAGAACAGAAAATTATGGATTCAAAAGAATATTTTGCCGACTATATGCTACTCAGAAAATGAAACCAGACGGATATATCGGATTATTGGGATTAGGAGAAGAGAGTACTTTGCATTACATCAAAAAATTCAATACGAAATGGCGTCAACTTTACGGAGCTTACTGCACATGTCCGTTAAAAATGTTGCAGGTAGATTTCAATACAATTAATCCAAATTTGCCATTCAATTTTGATAAACTAATTCCGCTTGTTGAAAAACACATAATTACGCTGTTTAACATGGGAGTTGACGCTATTGTTGTGCCGAATATGACGCTCCACTTGACGATAGATCAAATAAGTTTACCTAAAGAAATACGAGAAAAAATAATACATCCCTTTACTGAAACGATACACTTTTTAAAGTCGAATAAAATAAAGAACATATCTATTCTTGGGACGCGACACACTATGAATAACGAACTTATTAACTCTTATTTTAAAGAGGCTGCTATTACAGCAGATAAAATTTCTAGTTCAAATATTAAAATTATTGATGATTTGCGAAATGCTGTCTATGATAATGGCGCAAACGCTGTGCGCCGAAATGAATGGGCAAATATTAATTTGCCTAATTCTCATAAAGTAATCCTTTGCACAGAACTTTCGCGGATAAACAATGGTTCAACTGATGCCCTAGAAATTCAAATTGATAAAGCCATAGCTAAATTGCACATTTGATAAATCCCCCAAGCTAAAAATATTTTTAGAGTGCTACTTTTTTGTTCCTACTTATTCATTTCTCAAATAGACGAATCCAAATAATCCAGTACTTTTGTTTCACATTATGAAAAAAGAAATCGAATCACGAAGTAATGGGAACTGTGAGTTGTGCGGAAACCCAGCAAACCATATATTTATTGTAAGTCCAAAAAGTGGCGACTCCGTTGCTGATTGCATTCATATCTGCGAAACATGCAATGGACAATTAAATGACTTAAATAAAGTAACGCCGAAGCACTGGCGATGTTTAAATGATTCGATCTGGAGCGAAGTAGAAGCCGTTAAGGTCGTTGCTTATCGCATATTAAGTCAGTTAAAAAAAGAAGGATGGCCAAACGATTTGTTGGAAATGATGTTCTTAGATGACGATACAATTGCCTGGGCAAAAAATGGCATGGAAAATCCCGATATTGAAAAACACATTGACTCCAACGGAGTTGAATTATTTTCCGGCGATTCCATCGTGATTATCAAAGACCTGAAAGTAAAAGGTGGCGGTTTTACAGCCAAACGAGGCACAACTGTCAGAAATATCAAATTAGTACACAACAAGCCTGATCAAATCGAAGGGAAAGTGGAAGGACAAACAATCATACTGTTAACTGAATACGTTAAAAAATAAAGCCGATACAACAGCTTTTTTAATTATTTTAAACTTTTAATTTTAAAAAGCACCGTAGAGGGCACTCTTCAGGTGTAGAAAATATTTAACTCCGTTTAGAAAAATAATTTCTTCTTAAAACGAAGCCTTGTGTTGTTAAAAATATACAATTACTTACTAAAATGATAGTAACACTATTATATTCGCAAATAAAACAAATAAATGTCATCACAAATTTCAATTAATGTAGCTGAGAATACGTACATTAAAAATCCTGAAACGAGCGAGTTAGGCAAAAAAATAGTATCTGGAAGTATTCATTTAATTGACAAGCTTGGCTTTGAAAAGTTTACATTCAAGAAGCTTGCTGTTCAAATAGGTTCAACAGAGGCCTCCGGTTACAGATATTTTGAAAGCAAACATCAAATATTAGTTTATTTGACCTCTTGGTATTGGTCTTGGATGGATTATCAGCTTTTGCTCTGCACCTTGAATATAATTTCCTCCGAAACGCGTCTGAATAATGCTATTAAACTCCTCACCAAGGAAATTAAAGTGAATACTGAACTTTCCTATGTTGATGGTGTTAAGTTGGATCGAATTATTAATACAGATTCTTCAAAAATTTATTTAAAAAAGAACGTGGATATTGACAACTCATCTGGTTATTTCATCCCATATAAAAAAGTTGTTCAATTGGTATGTGACATTATTTTAGAAATAAAACCTACATACAAATACCCACATATTCTGGTTTCAACTGTAATTGAAGGTACTCATCATCAACGTTTTTTCGCAAAACACTTGCCTCGATTAACAGATAAAATTGCGGGCGAAGATGCCATTTCAGAATTTTATCTAGATATCGTTTTTAAAACATTAACACAAAAATAAATGTTAAACTCAACTACAACAATATCACCTGTTAAAAGGTTTTGGATGCTTCTAAAACCCGATGCGCGCGAGATTAAAAATGTTTACATTTATTCCATTGTCAACGGACTCGTAAACCTATCTCTTCCAGTAGGAATTCAGGCCATAATAAATTTAATTCAAGGAGGACAAATTAGCACTTCATGGGTTGTACTTGTCGTTTTTGTTATTACTGGGATTAT
>JBDNIA010000434.1:0-8485 GCA_041688525.1 Crocinitomicaceae bacterium
ATTGTAGCACGTCATACTAACTTCGCCGCCGCCGCCGCGCACTATGACAACAATATCAAAATAATCTTTGACTTGTTCAATTATCCGAAGTTGCTTTTGAATCGAATTTGGCGCAATATCTCCTTGTAAAGCTGCAGGAAACAAATGGGTATAAAAATGGTAACCGTATTCATTGCTTTCCAGCACGTTCATAAAATCCGACAATCCTTTACTCGTATCGGCTGAGATTATTGCAATTCTTTTCGGCAACAAAGGAAAAGGTAAATTTTGATTGTTGTTGAGAATTCCCTCTTTCGTCAGCCTTTTCAATGTTTCTTCCCGCTCGCGCTGTAATTCACCCAAAACAAAACTGGGATCAACATCCAAAATCTGCAGACTAAGACCATACTTTTCGCTGAAGGTTACTTTCACTAAAAGCAACAAGTTAGTTCCTTCTTTCAAAGGTTCTTTCAACAATTCCATGAAGGATTTATTGACTCTGTCCATTACTGTTTTCCAAATAATTCCAGAAAGTTGCGCTACAATTTTTCCGTCTTCTTTTTGCACCAATTCGGGGAAACAATGTCCGCTCGGAAAACGATTTAACTTGTGCATTTCCGCTTTTACCCAATACGCCATTTTATAGCGCTCGTCGATTGTTTTCTTTATCGAAGAAACGACTTGTTTTAGGGTGAAAATTTGTTTTTCGGACATCTAGGAATAAAGATAGCGATAAATTGTTCTTTTTCTACAAGAGTTTAAATTGATCTAGTATTGTTCATACCAATCGAATTTGTCATTTAAAATGTTCGCTTTTTCCTTTTTTAAATCCGTTAAAAATGCATTTGCCACTGGAGATAATTTCTTGCCTTTTAGCCAAATTAAACTCCATGTTGTTTTAATAGGAAGTCCTTTGGTAGGAATAATATGTAATTCTTTGTTGAAAAGTTCATTCCGGATACCAATGAGTGGCATTATTGAGTAACCTAAGCCGGCTAATAAGGCCTGTTTAACGGCTTCATTTGAAGTTAGTTCCATTTTTTTTAGACTTGCAATATTATTTTCCTTAAAAAAGCCTTCCATTATTTGTCTTGTGCCGGATCCTTTTTCCCTAAAAATTATCGGCAAGGTTTTAAAGTTTTCGTTTAGGTCTTTTACTTTCTTAAATTTTATATCCGTTTGACCTACCAAGTATAACTTGTTCTGAAGAAGATCCAATTTTTCAATATTCATCGTCTCAGGCAATATAGACACAAGAGCAAAGTCAACCTCGTTCTTTTCAAGGCTTTTGATCACTTTACTTTTATTCGTAACATCCATCAATAGTTCGACACCCGCATTTTGATTCATAAAATCGGCGAGAAAAAAAGGCATTACATATTTTCCTGTAGACACCACTGACATTTTTAATCGTCCCGTTAATTGACCCTTATGGGCCATCGTTTTATAGTTGATCTCATGAACTTGGTTGATAATGTTCTCTGCTGCTTCGGCGATCTCTTTGCCAAAATCAGTAATATAAATTTTTCTCCCAACCACTTCAGTTAAAGGAATATCGAACTGGTCCTGAAAATTTCTTAATTGTATCGAAACTGCAGGTTGTGTCAAATGTAGTTCTTCAGCGGCTTTGGTAACGCTTTGCATTTGAACAACCTTCAAGAAAATTTGTAACTGATTTAAGGTGTAATTCATAAAATTTACTTATGTATTTCATTACAAATATAAATGAAAATATATGGAATTTGATTCCGACTTTTGTGTCTTCATAAGAGCGGTTCGAAAATGCCTCGCTAAATGACTTTTAGTCGATGCAAAATACAGAAAGAATTATAAAAAAACAGGATGATTAAAAACAAATCTATTCCTCTTATTGGCTTGGGAATGATGCTTACCTTCTTTGCATTGGGTTTCCTATCCAACGATGTTTTGAAAAGCGACCTTTTTACATCTATCGCAATTTTTTCGGGTCTAATAACCTTTAAGTTAATTACAAAAAATGAAAGATCAACAAAAATTTAGTCTCATAGACGGCCTATTTTCTTCTCAAGATAGCAAGGAAATATTAACGAGCATTTATTCAAGTAAAATCCAATTTCATCAACGTAAAAACTTCAGTACTGAAGAGCGATTCGGCAAAGCAGATGAAACGGCATTAAATAGAATTCCTGAGCTTAAAAAAAATATAGAACGAATTCTCCAAATCCTTGAAGAAACAGAATCTAGCGGTTTGAATCTTGAAATAAAAGCAGATATCACCATCAATTTTCTGCAGTCTTAATCCATGTTTCTCAATCGAGTCCTTGTTATCGCAACTATGCATGAAAAGGAAAAGATAATCGCTCCTATTCTAGAGAAATATTTGGGTGTTAAGTGCACCGTAACTACAAATTTTAACACAGATGAACTAGGCACTTTTTCTGGAGAAGTTGAGCGAAAACTTGATCCCATCTCTACGGCAAGAGAAAAATGTTTAGCTGCGTTAAAATTAACCGGTCATGATTTAGCTGTTGCGAGCGAAGGTTCTTTTGGCCCTCATCCGGCCCTCTATTTTGTGCAATCAGATGACGAATTTTTATTCTTTCTGGATAAAAAAAATAATTTAGAGATTATTGTTCGTGAATTAAGTACCAACACAAATTTTAATGGCTCAATCATTCAATCAAAAGAAGAATTAGTTGATTTTGCAGAAAAAGCACTTTTCCCTTCGCACGGCTTAATCCTTCGTAAAAACAAACAAGATTTCACTGCAATAAAAAAAGGAATTACAGACTGGGAAATTTTGTATAAAATATATAATGAAATAAAGGGAAGTGACGGTTTAGCTTACATTGAAACAGACATGCGAGCTCAATTTAATCCTACTAGAATGAACATCATTGGGGATTTAGCAAAAAAATTAGCCGACAAAATAAATTCACATTGCCCAAAATGTGAAACTCCCGGCTTTGACATAACTGAAGTTATTAAAGGTCTGCCATGCGAATTGTGTTATTCTCCAACTAATTCAGCATTAAAATATTTATCTCGCTGTAAAAAATGTGATTTTACCCGAGAAGATCAATTTCCGAATAAAATACGTTTCGAAGACCCAATGTACTGCGATAAATGCAATCCTTAAAACTTCCCGTTTTGATAACTAAAGACACCAATCAGGCAAAAGAAGCACTTGTCGCCAAAGAAATAATTGCTATTCCCACAGAAACTGTATACGGACTTGCAGGAAATGCCTTTGATGAAAATGCAATAAGAAAAATATTTTTACTGAAAAATCGACCACTACACAACCCTTTGATTGTCCACATCAAGTCCGTGGATTACTTAAAAGAAATAGCCTTAGATATTCCCATTAAAGCAATGGTTTTAGCAAATCATTTTTGGCCTGGGCCATTGACATTAGTGTTAAAAAAACACCCAAAAATACCAGATATTGTTACCGCTGGAAACAACACTATTGCAATTAGGATTCCCAATCATCCTTTGACTTTAGAATTACTCAACAAACTTGATTTTCCTTTAGCCGCTCCAAGTGCGAATCCTTTCGGGTCAATAAGCCCTACAAGTTCCGAACACGTTGCCAATTATTTCAAAGATGAATTAAAAATAATCTTAGATGGCGGAAGATGTGCGAAAGGTATAGAGTCCACAATTGTCGGTTTTGAGAACGGCGAACCCATAATTTATCGTCTTGGTTCCTTGTCAGTTGAGGAAATTGAGCAAGTTATGGGGCCACTAAATCAGAGAATACACAATGCCGAAAGTCCTGAAGCTCCCGGCATGTTGGAAAAACACTATTCTCCTAAAACCCCGACTTATTTCACTGACGACGTTGCCGCACTTTGTAAGACTTTTAAAGGAAATAAAATTGGTGTTCTCCTCTTCAAAAATAAAATTCTCGATGCTGATATCCACCAGCAAGAAATATTATCCCTTACTGGTAACTTCCAAGAAGCTGCTGCAAATTTGTATGCTTCAATGCACCTATTGGACCAAAAAAAACTAGATGTAATAATTGCTGAAAAACTTCCCGAGATCGACCTCGGTAGATCCATTAATGACCGCTTAGAAAGAGCGTCAAAAAATAGAATAATAACTTAAATAAGTTTTATGAATTTAAATTTACTCATCGAAAATCTCACGAATCCCGCCTTATTGTTTTTTGTTTTAGGAATAGTCGCTGTTTACTTAAAAAGCGATTTAGAAATTCCTGAAAATTCTTCAAAATTCATCTCTATTTACTTACTCTTTGCTATAGGATTCAAAGGTGGGCAAGAGCTTTCACATGAAGCATTTACAAGTGAAATAGGTTATTCTATGTTATTCGGTATAGGACTTTCACTTGTTATTCCACTGTATACTTTCTTTATCTTAAAAAGAAAACTATCCGTCTTTGATGCGGGCGCGATTGCAGCGGCATACGGATCCGTTAGTGCAGTAACCTTCGTGACGGCCGTTTCTTATTTAGAATCTCAAAATTTAGCGCTTCATGGTCATATGGTTGCCATAATGGCTTTAATGGAATCTCCCGCAATCATTATTGGTTTATTGCTCTTTTCAATATCCAATACAGAAGAAACGACAAAGATTAAGAAAAGATCTGTCACAAAACACTCTTTTACAAATGGGAGTGTTTTGTTAATTATTGGAAGTTTAATTATTGGGTATTTGGCGAGTGACAAACAAGCTGAGGGAATTAAACCATTTACAAATGATCTCTTCAAAGGGTTTCTAGCTATCTTCCTGTTAGATATGGGGATTTCAAGTGGTAGAAAATTGAAGTCATTCTTTTCCTTTGGTTGGTTTCCGTTTTTATTTGCTTTGCTTGTCCCTTTAATCAACGGATGTCTCTTTGCGGTTTTAAGTTCAGTCGTTACAGATGACCTTACAAGTAGATTTATGTTTGCTGTTTTAGCTGCTAGTGCTTCCTATATTGCTGTGCCTGCAGCCATGAAAATTACGGTGCCACAAGCTAATCCTGGACTTTATCTTCCAATGGCACTTGCCGTCACTTTCCCAATAAACATCACCATTGGTTTACCTATTTACTTTTCAATTGTTCAAAATTATTAAACAAAAGAAAGAGCCCGCATTTGACATCTGCCGTTCTTTTCTGAAGAAAATTTTACACCAAGAAAAATGAAGTAGGTTGGATCTTTAACAAAGATTAAAAACTATTTCGCTAAATTTGCCCTCAAGAAAAATAAAAATCATGGCTCATATCAGTACGTACAATTTTGAAGGAAAAAGAGCTTTAATTCGAGTAGATTTTAACGTTCCCTTGGACAAAGAAACTTTAGAAGTAACGGATGATACGCGCATTCGTGCGGCGAAAAAAACGATTGATTATATCCTGAGTAAAGGCGGAAGTATCGTGCTAATGTCACACTTGGGACGACCAAAATCAGCTGCGGACTCGCAATATTCTTTAAAGCACATTATAAGTCATACACAACATGTTCTTGGTCACCCCGTCAAATTTGCAGGGGATTGTATTGGAGAAGATGCATACAGAATGAGCGCGGCGCTTAAAAAAAATGAAATCTTAATGTTAGAGAATTTGCGATTTTATGAAGAAGAAACAATAGGTGACCGTATATTCTCTGAAAAATTGGCCAAACACGGAGATGTATATGTGAACGACGCATTCGGAACTGCCCATCGTGCGCATGCGAGTACCGCTATTATCGCCGACTTTTTCCCAGATGACAAAATGTTCGGGTTTTTGATTGAAGATGAAATTAAAAGTGTCGATAAAATACTGAATAGCGATGAAAAGCCTTTAACAGCAATCGTCGGCGGAGCAAAGGTTTCATCGAAAATAACAATCATCGAAATGCTAATAGACAAAGTTGACAACCTAATTGTTGGCGGAGGAATGGCCTTTACATTTGTAAAAGCACAAGGCGGTAAAGTGGGTTCATCTCTTATTGAAGAAGACTATTTGGATACAGCAAAACGCATTCTTAAAATAGCGAAAGAAAAAGGTGTAAATCTTTATATTCCCGTTGATGCAATAATTGCCGACAATTTTTCAAATGCTGCGAATACGAAAGAAGTTAATATTTCTGAAATTCCCGATGGATGGATGGGACTGGATGCTGGAACTCAAACTAGAAAAGATTGCGAGGAAATTATTTCAAAATCTAAGTTGATATTGTGGAACGGTCCAATGGGTGTTTTCGAAATGTCCAAATTCGAAGGTGGAACGAAAGCTCTCGCGTATGCTATTGCTGAAGCCACTTCAAAAGGGGCGTTTTCACTCATCGGCGGAGGTGACTCTGTTGCCGCAATAAATCAATTTCATCTAGCGGATAAGGTATCGTATGTATCTACAGGAGGAGGTGCCATGCTAGAATATCTTGAAGGTATTGAGTTGCCCGGAATAGCCGCAGTAACAGGAAATTAAATGTTTTTTTTTTTGCTTTGCGTTTGTTGATTTTTGAATTGATTCGTTAAAATTTTGCCTACCTTTCAGCAAGAAAATAAGAATCATGAAAAAAACTCTACTCATTTTATCCACAACCCTAGGACTTATATTCATTACTAAAGCTCAATTAGCTGGTTCTGGGAAGGCATTTGATTTTACAAATTCATATATTTCAGTTCCAAATTCCGCAACATTATCGCCCTCAACAGGAATAACCCTTGAAGCTTGGATTAAAGCCGACGCTTATGCTGCTAATTCCTGGGAAAATGTAATTATTTCAAAAGACGGTTGGGCGTCTGGAAACCAGGGTTATGTCTTGAGAACAGGTGCAAACGGCATTTTGTCTTTCAACTTTTCAAGCAATGGCACTTGGAAAGAGGTTGTTTCAAGTGCAGTAATGTCTACTGGCAATTGGTATCACGTTGCTGGAACCTACGACGGCGCAACCTTGCGCATTTACATTAATGGAATAGAGCAAAATTCACTTGCCTTTGCTGGGCCCATTACCAATGGCAGTTACGACATTAACATTGGCCGAGCAGCATATACAATTGGAGGTACTCGCTATTTTGATGGTGTGATAGACGAAGTAAAAATTTGGTCTTCAGCCATTTCAGAAGCTTCTATTCGCGAATACATGTGTAAAAAAGTCACTTCTTCTCATCCACAATACGCCAATTTAGGTGGTTATTGGAATATGGATCAAACGGGCTCTATATTGGATCAATCACCAAATGCAAATAACGGAACTTCCACGGGGGCAATACAAGTAAATTCAGGTGCTGCCATTGGGAATACAAGTGTATACAGCTATTTAAGTATCGCCAATTTATCTTTGCCTTTCGGCACTATGGATACGGCAAAAGTTACCAGTTCAACCTTATTGCCTTTAGTTCAGCTGTATCGTGTCGATGCAGTTCCTTTAGTGACTGCGAGTGGAACAGTAGATTCTATAGATCAATCACATTACTATGGAGTTTATGTTACGCCAACGCCCGCTTCAAGTTATAGCTTTGCCTATCATTACGGTACAAATCCGCTGGGCACAGGAAACGAAAATTATTTAATATTAGCTGCAAGAACTATGGGCTCGTCTTTGCCATGGGTCGCTTCTACTTCTACTCAAAACCAAACATTAAATACCTTGACTTATGCTGTTTCTGGCAGAAAAGAAATGATTTTAGCGATAGATTGTCCTTCAGTGAATATCACTCCAGGAAATTCACAAAATTTGTGTGCTGGTGAAAATGTCGTTCTATCCGTTTTAAGCGGTGCTACAAATATACAATGGTACAATGGGGCTTCACCAATTGCAGGCGCAACCAGTCCAACCTTAACAATTACAACAACTGGAATGTATCATATTACAGCTAATACAGGTGTTTGTGCGACAACCGGGCCGGACGTTTCAGTAACGGTACATGCAATTCCAACAGTTGATTTTGGTGATTTACCTAGTAACTCATTTTGTGGAACCGACGGACTGCAGACCATTTCCAATTCTATTCCTTTAACAGGTGGTACTTTTAGCGGTCCGGGAATATTTAACAATACTTTCACGCCAAACATGGCTCCAATTGGTGTTCACACACTATACTATAATTATTCAGATGCTTTTGGTTGTTCAAATGTTGATTCTTTTATTGTGACTCTAGGCGCTCCGCCTGCAGCTCCTGTAATTACTCAAACTGGACTACAACTTTGTACACCCGCGTGCGGAACATTTACTTGGTCAGTTGGAGGAACTGTTATTTCTGGAGCAACTACCAATTGTTACACTGCAACTACGAATGGAAACTACAGCGTCTTTTGTACAACACCAGAAGGATGCGTTTCTTCATCTGCTAGTGGAGTCGTTGGTGGCATTGGATTAGAGGAATTTTCATGGGCAAACAACGTCTTACTGGCTCCAAACCCGACAAACGGTTTTTTAACAGTTAGTATTCCAAATGAAACTGAAGGTTTGATTTGTAGCATTATAGACATCAATGGTCGATTTATTTCAGGTCAGAAACTCCTGGGTACAAAAATTTCAATTGACTTATCACATTATCAAAGGGGAATTTACTTTTTAAGTATTGA
>JBDNIA010000435.1:0-2511 GCA_041688525.1 Crocinitomicaceae bacterium
TCAGAAATTCTATTTTCTATATTTTTCCCACTAGCCGAGTAAACGTTTATTAAGCTGTTCAACTCGGTTTTTAAATTTATCTCCTGCTGAAAAGGATTGGGGTAGATTCGAATCTCATTGTTTTCTTTTGATTCAAGATGCAGAAAGTCGCCAAGCAATGATTTGTAAGCATCAATGCGTCCAGCACCCATTTGTCCTGCGTAGTTTGCATTCATTAAATCAATATTTTCGCAACCTGAAACGAGTATGTTTTTCACTTGCATTGGTGTGCGATTTATATCCTGAGATACAATAAGCCCACACAAACCTGCCGTTAACGGGCAGGCCATAGAAGTACCCGAAAGTGAACCGTAGGCATTTGTTGCTCCGCTAAATGTGCTGTAAATCCCGACGCCAGGCGCCATTACATCTATGGTTGTTCCATAATTTGAGAAACTTGCCTTTTGGTCAGAAACATCTGTTGCCCCTACCGAGATGACTTGTGGATAAGCTGCAGGATAAAATTGAGCTGTTGAATTGTCATTGCCCGCAGCTGCCAATAAAGTAATTCCTTGAGCATACGCGGCGTTAATAATATTTTGACCCGTTAAACTAGATCCGGAACTACCAAAAGACATGCTGATTACATTGGCTCCGGCATTCATGGCATAAGCGACTCCTTCATAAGCTGCGGAAAGTGTATTTCCTGCGGATGAGTTTGGCGTGCATTTAACGGGAATAATAGAGCAATTATAACCAATGCCGGCCATGCCAATCCCGTTGTTTGTTGATGCTGAAGCGATACCAGCACAATGTGTTCCGTGAACCCATGGACTGTTCGTCCCTGCGGACGAAGGAGGATTAACATCACTATCGCCATTTGCTACGTCATAGCCTTTGTAGTCATCTGTGTAGCCGTTAAAATCATCGTCAAGGCCATTGTTAGGTATTTCTCCAGAATTGATAGCAATAGACGCAGTTAAATCCTCATGCACCGTTGAAACGGCGTTATCAACTATGGCAATTTTCACGGCGTTATTGCCAACTGATAAATCCCAAGCTTGTGGAGCATTTATTTTTGATAAATACCATTGGTTGGCTTGAAGGTCATTTGGGACTTGACTCGTATAAAACAATGGAACGCCTTCAGCATAATCGATGTAAGTGATTTGTTGTAATCCGTTAATGAAGGCATTTACTGTTGTAATTTGAGAAAAAAGCAAGCGATACGTTTGGCTAAGTCCAATATTTATGTTTTTGAAAGGTTGTTCAACTTGGGTGACAGAATGCACTGCGAAAAGATTGGAGAGCGCAGGAAAACTTGCTGCTGCAAGGTCTAATGTTGCATTCGTCGTATCGTTTAATTTCAAGTAAATTGCTCCATCAACATAATTCGAATTTACTGTTTGTGAAAATGAATTAAGAGAAGAGCCTACAAATAGACAAATAAAAAGTAATTTTTTGAGCATAACATTGTTATTTAAATTATAACGAGTATATCGTCCTTTTAGTTGTAAACAAAGCTATAATATCCTTATTCTTCGAATTGTTCAACGCGAATAATTTCAGGCGCAACTCGTTTAACAGCTTCTTCTACTCCGGCTTTCAGCGTCATCAAGCTCATGGAGCAATCATGGCAAGCACCCAACAATTTTACACGAGCAATACCTTCATCGGTTATATCTACCAATTCCATATCTCCACCGTCGGCCTCAAAAAAAGGACGAAGAGAAGCGAGCGCTTCATTAATTCTTATGGTCAAAGCTGGTTTATTTAGGCTCATATTATATTTTTTTATATTGTCTTGGATTTCAGCACTTTCACATTTTCTACAAATGTACGAACTAATTCATCAAAGGCTGCGCCAACAGCGCTGTTTTCTTGAAATACAGCAGGCCAACCAGCGTCTCCGGCTTCACGAACACTTTGTACCAAGGGAATATGTCCTAAAAAAGGGACTTCCATGCCTGAAGCTAAGTTCTTGGCGCCGTCGCGGCCGAATAAGTAGTATTTATTATCCGGTAATTCGGCAGGTGTGAACCAAGACATGTTTTCAACAATACCTACGATTGGAACCTTTAAGCTTTCCATACGGAACATGTTCACGCCTCTGCGAGCGTCTGCGAGCGCTACTTCTTGCGGAGTACTCACAATAACGGCACCGTCTAAAGGAACAGTTTGCACCAATGAAAGATGAATATCGCCTGTGCCTGGAGGAAGATCTATTAACAAATAATCCAATTCACCCCAGTGCGCATCCGTAAACAATTGTGTCAATGCTTTTGATGCCATTGGACCTCTCCAAACAACTGCATTATCTGCTTCTGTGAAAAAACCAATAGAGAGAATAGAAATACCGTAGGCCATTACCGGAGCAATTTTTGGTGTTCCATCCACGTCGATCATTGTTGGTCGTTCTTTAACAACATCAAACATAGTAGGAATAGAAGGGCCATATATATCAGCATCAACGATACCAACTTTGTAACCTAATTTAACTAATCCACCAGCAATATTTGCGGTAATGGTAGA
>JBDNIA010000436.1:0-4657 GCA_041688525.1 Crocinitomicaceae bacterium
TTTAAAAAGTACAAGGATATTGAAGATTTTCAAGAGAAAGTCGTGTTTAAAAATGAGTATTTAAAAACAATTTTTAAACATGCACAACCCGTTTTTCATGCACCGTTGACCATTAGCCAGATTTCATTTGCCAACAAAAACCCAATCGAAAATCACATTATTATGTGCGGAGACACGGCGGGTTTAATTCATCCTTTGTGTGGAAACGGAATGAGTATGGCAATACGAAGTGCACAAATGGCATCTCTCTTAATTATTGACTACCTTCAAGAAAAAATAGAATCACGTTTAGCATTGGAAATTGCTTACCAAAAAGCTTGGAATAAAGAATTTAAAAATCGCTTAAAAGTAGGGCGTATTGTGGCAAAACTGTTCAGCAAAAACCAATTATCTGAAATGTTAATTCCCATTATCAAATATATTCCAAACTTATTGCCAAAAATTGTAAAGTTAACACACGGTAAACCCATGGAAATAAAATGAGCTGGATCATCAACACAAAACAGAGAACAGATGACGTTGAAATAATGGATGATTTTTCCATTGATGGTGACATTTTATATGCTACTTTGGACACCTTAGCAAGCATCAATAAATACCTCGGAGGAAATAGCGTCACGATTAAAGGATTGAAAAAAGTTCTTGTTGGTCATCCGAAAAATGTACCTATTGTTTTGATTGATTTAGGTTGTGGAGGTGGCGATATGCTCAGAAGAATATCCGCGTATGGCAAAAAAGAAGGCTATATCTTCAAACTAATTGGTGTTGACGCGAATAAAGATGCAATCGTTCACGCCAGATATTTATCTAAAAATTATCCCGACATTAGTTTTATGGATTGTGATATTTTTTCAGAAGAATTTAACGACTTGCAATACGACCTGGTTTTATCTACCCTGTTTTTACATCACTTTAAAGAAGACCAAATTATCGAGATCCTTAAAAAGGCGAAAAATAAAGCAAAGCTTGGTATTATCGTGAATGACTTGAATAGGCACCCTCTGGCTTATTTTTTAT
The DNA here is from genome assembly GCA_041688525.1 of Crocinitomicaceae bacterium. GTDB lineage: Bacteria > Bacteroidota > Bacteroidia > Flavobacteriales_D > Crocinitomicaceae > UBA2040. The sequence goes on from JBDNIA010000436.1 coordinate 1,018, forward strand.
TCAAATTAGTTTGTTTGACGATAAAAAATAGAATGATTATCGATGACGGATTAACGTCAATTCAACGTGGCTTTAAGCGGGAAGAGCTAGAATCTTTTTCAAAAAATTTACAAGTAAAGCCCATAATTAAATGGAAATGGGCATTCCGATATCAATGGATAATTCAAGATAAATGAGTGTAAAAATACTTTCTGTAGCAAAACAACTTCCTAAATATACGCGATCAACTGCTGATATTTTGCCTTATTTAGAAATCTGGTTATCCGGGCAAGAGGATCGTTTTAAACGCAAAGTCGTCAAGCTATTCGAAAATGCTGGTGTCGACAGGCGTTACTCCATTATGGACGCTGAAGAGGTCTTTTTAAACACTTCATTTGAAGAAAAAAATAATATTTATATCCGCGAAGTCATCGAGCTTGGGGAAAGTGCACTTTTAAAATCCTTAGAAAAAGCAAAGCTGAAGCCACAAGATATAGATTATATTATCACTGTAAGTTGCACCGGTATTATGATTCCGTCGTTGGATGCCTATTTAATAAATCGGCTAAAAATGAAACAGGATATTGTGCGTTTGCCTGTTACCGAAATGGGATGTGCAGCTGGTGTTTCAGGTATTATCTACGCGAAAAATTTCTTAAAAGCAAATCCAAATAAAAGAGCGGCTGTTATTGCTGTAGAATCACCAACATCCACATTCCAATTGGACGATTTTTCGATGGTAAACATTGTAAGTGCTGCAATTTTTGGCGACGGGGCTGCAAGTGTTATCTTATCTTCCTACGAAAATGAAGAAGGTCCTGAAATTTTAGACGAGGCAATGTATCATTTTTATGATGCAGAACATATGATGGGCTTTAAAGTGGTAAATTCCGGCTTGCAAATGATTCTGGATATTACCGTTCCAGAAACAATTGCCGAACATTTTCCAAATATCGTTCACCCTTTCTTGGAAAGAAATGGAATCACTATTCAAGATGTTGACCACCTCATCTTTCATCCTGGAGGAAAAAAAATTGTGCAAACTGTTGAAGAATTATTCGGTTCGCTAGGGAAAAACATAGACGACACCAAAGAAGTTCTTAAACTGTATGGAAATATGAGTAGCGTAACCGTGCTTTATGTTTTAGAACGTTTTATGGATAGAAAATTACCAAAAGGAGAAAAAGGTTTAATGCTTAGTTTCGGCCCAGGGTTTTCAGCACAACGTATTTTATTAGAATGGTAAAGGAATTTGAAAATAAAAATTATTGGGCGCTTGTTTTGGGAGGTTCCAGCGGTCTCGGACTAGCGAGTGCAAAAAAGCTAGCTGCCCACGGCATAAATATCTGTATAATTCATAGAAATCCAAAGTTTCAGGAAGCTGAAATCACACTAGAATTTAATAAAATAAAAGCAGAAGGGATTGAGTTTATTTCCTTTAATCTCGATGCTATAAATCCTGAAAAACGGCAGGAAATAATTTTAATCTTACAAGATCAACTTGGCGAAACAGGAAAAATACGAACCTTGGTGCATAGCATAGCCAAAGGCAATCTAAAACCTATGATTGCTGACAATGCACCTACTTTAAAAAACGATGATTTTATTTTAACCTTGCACGCAATGGCAATTAGCTTATACGATTGGACGAAAGCAATTTTTGAAGCCAATCTATTTGCCAAAGATGGGAGAATCGTCAGCTTTACAAGTGAAGGTAATACCAAAGCATGGAAAAACTATGCCGCCGTATCAGCGGCAAAAGTCACCTTAGAAGCACTTACCAGAAATATCGCTTTGGAATTTGCGCCCTATGGTATTCGTGCAAATTGTATACAGGCAGGTGTTACAAATACGGCTTCTTTAAAAATGATTCCGGGGAACGAAAAAATTAAGGAACATAGCTTACTTCGAAATCCCTTTCATCGGTTAACATCGCCTGAAGATATTGCCAACGTCGTTTATTTATTGAGTAAAGATGAAGCCAGTTGGATTAATGGTAATATTATTCCCGTTGATGGAGGGGAACATATTTCTTAATTCAAAATGAGTTAAACAGCCTATACACCATCGGAATAAAAGAATATACTAACAGTGAAAACGATACATGACTTCAAATCAAATAATAGAACTTTTACCCTATCAGCAACCTTTTCTATTTGTAGATGAATTGACCCAGATTTCTGATGAAGGTATCACAGGAAATTACACTTTTAAACCAAACGAATATTTTTATCAAGGCCATTTTAAAAATAATCCTGTGACTCCGGGTGTAATTCTCACAGAATGTATGGCGCAAATTGGACTTGTTTGCTTAGGAATCCATATCTTAGGAGAAGAAATCTCTACTGGAAATAAGCTTCAAATAGCGTTAACATCAAGTCAAATTGATTTCTTTTTACCTGTTTTCCCTACTGAAAAAGTAACTGTTATTTCAGAAAAAGAAGTATTCCGATTTAACAAACTAAGGTGTAAGGTCAGAATGCTGAACCAAAAGAATGAATTGGTTTGTAGAGGTACTATTTCAGGAATGATAAAACCCACAGAAAATGATGCATAGAGTTGTTGTTACCGGAATGGGCGTCGTTGCACCAAATGGTGTAGGTCTTAACGAATTTACAGACGCCATAAAAAATGGACAGTCAGGAATAAAATATCACCAAAACTTGAAAGATTTGGATTTTTCATGCTGTATTGGAGGTATTCCGCTTATTTCAGAAGAAAAAAAACTGGACTATTTCACGCCTTTGCAGTTACGCGGATTTAATAGTTCAGGTATTCTTTACGGCTGCATAGCGGGAATTGACGCATGGAAAGATGCTGGCTTTTTATTCGATGCTGAAAGTGAACTCGATTATCACAGTGGGACTATTTTTGGTACAGGAACTTCTGGAGTTGAAAAATTTAGAGAAGCGATTTATAAATTAGATAAGAACGAAGTTAAACGTTTGGGAAGTACTGTCGTTGTGCAAACTATGACAAGCGGAGTGAGTGCCTTTTTGGGAGGCATGTTAGGTTTGGGAAATCAAGTAACGACTAATTCATCAGCTTGCACTACGGGAACAGAAGCAATCATTTTAGGTTTCGATCGCATTCAATCTGGCAAAGCAAAACGCATGTTAGTTGGAAGTTGCAGTGATGATGGTCCTTATATTTGGGGCGGATTTGATGCTATGCGCGTTATGACGTACAAACACAACGACAATCCAGAAAAAGGCTCACGACCTATGAGTTCAACAGCGAGTGGCTTTGTCCCCGGAAGTGGTGCCGGAGCGTTGGTTTTGGAGTCATTAGAAAGCGCCTTGGAGAGAAATGCTACTATTTACGCCGAAGTTTTAGGTGGCGCATTAAATTCAGGAGGACAACGCAAAGGTGGAACCATGACGGCCCCAAATGCCGAAGCTGTTCAGCGATGTATTAAAGATGCAATTGAAAACGCGGGTATTTCTCCTGAAAGTATCGATACAATAAATGGTCATTTAACGGCTACATCCAAAGACAGTTTGGAAATTGAAAATTGGACAGTGGCACTTGGCTTAAAAGGAAAAAAATTCCCTCATATCAATTCTTTAAAATCAATGATTGGACATTGTCTAGCCGCAGCTGGAAGTATTGAAAGTGTCGCTACTATTTTGCAATTAAAAGAGCAATTTATTTTTCCAAA
>JBDNIA010000437.1:0-3201 GCA_041688525.1 Crocinitomicaceae bacterium
ATCGCAAATATCTAACATCGATGAAAATTTGGCATCTATGGTATACGACATAGTAGAAGTAGATCAAGCTAACCACCAGTTTATCGCAAGTCAATGCTTTGTAACAAAAAATTGCGATGAATTCGCATTTGTTCAGCCACCTGAAAAGGCAAAAGAGTTCTGGACTGCATTATCACCAACATTAGCCACTGGTGGTAAGGCAATTATTACCAGTACACCAAACTCAGACGAAGATCAGTTTGCTATGATTTGGAAAGAAGCTAACAAACGGTTTGATGATTTTGGAAACGAAACAAAATTAGGCCCTAACGGATTCTTTCCGTACTTTGCACACTGGCGCGAAAATCCTCTACGTGATGATGAGTGGGCTGACGTAGAACGTAGTAAAATTGGTGAAGAACGATTCCGTCGAGAATTTGAATGCGAGTTCTTGATTTTTGAAGAAACATTAATTAACAGTGTCAAGTTAATGGAGTTGACAGGTATTGATCCTATAATGAATATGGGACAGACACGATGGTACAAAGACGTTGATCCCAAGGCGACATATTTGCTGGCACTTGATCCTAGTCTAGGAACAGGAGGTGATTATTCTGCTATCCAAGTGTACGAAATGCCCAGCATGATTCAGATAGCAGAGTGGCATCACAATACTACTCCTGTGCAACAACAGGTTCGGGTAATGCGAGATATTTTGAAATACATTCAGCAGCGTGGCGAAGAAAAAGGGTCAATGCCACAGATATATTACAGTGTAGAGAATAATACACTGGGCGAAGCAGCACTGATTGTTATTAGTGATCTAGGAGAAGAGAACTTTCCGGGATTATTTCTAAGCGAGCCTATCCGTAAAGGTCATATCCGCAAGTTCCGTAAAGGATTTAACACTACTCATCGAAGTAAAGTTACTGCCTGTAGTCAACTTAAAAATCTGGTTGAAACTAATAAAATGAAAATTTGCAGTAAGCCGCTACTATCTGAATTAAAAACGTTTATTGCCAGTGGAGTAGGATTTAAAGCAAAAAGTGGAGAGCATGACGATTTAGTAAGCTCTACACTGTTAGTAGTACGAATGGCAGAAGTCCTAGCAGATTGGGATCCTCAAATATACGAAAAAATGACCGAAAAACTCAGCGAAGATTCCATGCCAATGCCGATCTTTGTTAGTATGGGATACTGATAAATATACTTATGGACGCAAGAAACAATATCGCAACAGACTTATTCTATAAAATTAGAAGTCGCTTCAAGAACCTAGAACTGGGTGCTGAAACCGGTCAACTAACTATCAATCCCGAAGAAGCTCGCTTTTTTGATTTTGATTATATGGAAGGAGCAACACCAATTGGCCACGTAAGTGTTAGCCTAGCTGAACCTAATTCAATGAAAGTGTATTTTAGTAATGGAATTACAGAAGGCATGGATGACGGACAAAAAGGCAATTGGTACAAATTCTTACGAGAATTACGTGAGTTTGCTAAACGCAGACTACTAAGTTTTGACACACGAGATATTGCTAAGGATAATTTAGATCGTAGAGATTATCAATTTCTAGCACAAAATGCTCAACCAAAGCAGACAAAAAACAACACAATACAAACACCAGTCGGAGAAAGCGTTATGAGTGAAAGCACAATGTATGGCAGCAAGACAGTGAGTTACCAAAAATTAATGGATACACGTTTGATTATCAAACACAACCAAGCAGTTATGGATGATGCACACCCAGGTGCAAGAACACGTAACATCAGCGGATTGTTTGTTGAAAATGCAGACGGAGAACGATTCAAATATCCATTTATACATTTAGCAGGTGCCCGTGCCATGCAACGACATGTGGCTAACGGCGGCGTACCGTACGACCAAATCGGTGAAAGCATTATTAAGATGAGCGAAGAAATTGCACAGCTAAAGAGCTTTGGTAATTATGTTGTTCGTAACGATCTAATGAATTCCGAAACTAACAGCGTAGTAGAACGTTCAAGTTCTTACCTAAATGGTCTACGTGAACAGATTAAGGCAATGTCAAAGCAGCGTCATTATGAGGCATATAAAGAAAACTTCGAAGCATATGATGGTAGTGAAGTGCCGCAAGATGTAGTCGAAGACTTCAAAGAAAAATTTACAGTAAAATCATTTAAAGAAGATATCGCAACAGTATTTCCAGTCTTATACAGATTGATGAAAGAAAATGATACTATAGGCTACGACGACATAGTCGCCCTAACGCAAGAAGAATTACAACAAGAAGATGTCGAGTTAGATCAACCTGCATATGACCCAATGGCAAAGTTTGAAAATTGGGTAATGGCGTTGGGTGAAGAATCTGCTATTACATCTCAAGATCCAGAAGAACAACAGGCAGCAATTCAACAACTACAAAGCCTAATAGGGCAACCATTTGTTGCGGGTGTTGACGGCACTAACGCAATAGAAAGTCTTAAAGGCATCATCGACGACCCACAACTAATGCAAGGCATTAAAGACACTGCTGATGCAGATCCAGAATCAGATTTGCGTAGTGCAGTCAAGCAATGGTTAGAACTGTACGCTCCGGAAGTTGCAGAACAACTAGACTTTGGCGATATGGATGCAGGCGAGGCACCGGCAGAAGATCCAGTCGCAGCACCAGAGGCGGGCGGCGAAGCGCCAGCCGAAGAGCCACAGATGGCCAGTGACGACCCAGAAGAAAGAAATCAAGGCAAAATGAATGTACAAGAGTTAGCAGAATTTATTCACACTTTCTATGATAGAGATTCGGGCACATTCCCTAAAGGTCCAGAAGGTGTATGCACAATGGTAGGCAAGAAATTTGGCGAACAGGCAGAGAACGTTGCTCGTAAAATGGTAGAACGTATGGCTCCCGAACAGCAGGATCAATCGATGAACGAGCTAGCTCGTATTAGACAGTTATCAGGCATGTAATATACAACACGCAATAATAAGGACTCTTCGGAGTCCTTTCTTTTTGGCAAAAATAATCAAAATATATGTAGATAATCATTGACCTTGATAAATAAAAAGCGCATAATAAAACATGTGCATTAGGCATAGTAGTAAAAAACATTTTAGGCATATTACAGGAGGCATTTAAAATGGCAACATTAGCCGAAATTCGTGCGAAACTTCAAGAAGCACAAGGTAAGTCAACAGGACAATCAACAGGTGGTGGCGACAACGCAATCTATCCACACTGGAACA
>JBDNIA010000438.1:0-9044 GCA_041688525.1 Crocinitomicaceae bacterium
CACAAGTAGAACATGTAAAGCCACCAGACCATTTTTGAGATGATAAATAAGTTACGCAGCTCTGTTCGTCTGGAAATCTATCCATAAAATCAAATAAGGGAAATTTTTTCTTAGCCATAATCCTTTTTTTGATTAAAATTAAGACTGCACAACGTAAGTTATATAAGTTGACGACCTAAGTGTACAATTGAATTAATTTTTTTTAAAAGTTGAATTCAATATGTATTTCGGTCTAGTAAATAAAATCGTCAAACTTACATGCAAGATTGAATGATTTTAACATGAGTTTATGTATAATCATTTTATTTATATATCTGGCAAGCTATGGAAGGCAAAGAATAAATTTGTTGGACTGGGTCGATAAAATTGAAAATGTATTCACCTGCTTCTCTTTAATTTTATAAAGGATATAGTTATTTTAAACTATAGTTTTGCGCTATTTAAAGTGAATGCAAAAGTGCTTCCAACATCAATCGTACTCCGAACATTTATGGACTGTCCATGGGATTCTAGAATATGTTTTACGATAGCAAGACCTAAGCCAGAGCCGCCCTCATGGCGATTTCTGCTTTTCTCAACTCTGTAAAATCGCTCAAACAATCTAGGAAATTGCGATTCTTCAATCCCAATACCATCATCTGAAACTTCAACCGTAATTACGTCATCTAGAGTATATAGACGGATAATGATATTGCCATCTTCGCGACCGTAGCTAATACTGTTATTTATTAAATTAGTTAAAACTTGAGCGATTTTACCTTTGTCGCCTCTAACAAAAGTAGGCTCATAAGATTTTGTTAATTTAAATGAGATATTTTTCTCCTTAGCTGCCAATTCTAAAGTATCAAATACATCTTGAATCAACTCAATAATTTCGAAAGATGTAATGTCTAGTTTTAGTTTGTCAACCTCAAGTTTGGTAATCTGATCCAAATCCTCGATAATGCTAACCATTCGGTCCGTAGCTTTCGAAGCACTTTCAAGAAATTTTCGATTTACTTTTTCGTCTTCGAGACCGCCATCTAATAATGTTAGAATATATCCTTGAATTGAAAAGATAGGAGTTTTTAATTCATGAGCTAGGTTCCCTAAGAATTCTCTCCGAAACTCTTCTTGTACTTTTAATTTAGAAATTTCAGAAAATCGTTCATCTGTCCAAACGTTAACGTTCTCTTCTGCTTCAGAAATAACATCTTTTTTTAGATCGAAGTTTAAATTTTCGGAATCTTTAAACTTTCCTTTTCTTAAAATTCTATACATGATTTTTAAGCGATCTGAAATGAACCTTTTTATCAAGTAATAAAATATTAAAAAACTTGAAGCAAAAGAACACAACCAGATAATCAAAACAATACCTATAGTTAATTCCCCTTTCAGCAAGTCTGCTACAAACAAGGCAATAAGAATTAATGCACTTACTAGTGAGCTGCCAATTAATAATAAATGTAATGGTTTTAAAGTTTTCAATTCTCGCTAAATGTATATCCGACGCCTTTCATTGTACGAATATACTCATCTCCTAGCTTTTCGCGTAATTTACGAATGTGAACATCTATCGTTCGCTCACCAACAACAGTATCATCTCCCCAAACACTCGACATTATTTGATCTCTAGTGAAAACCTTTCCAGGACGAGAAACTAATAATTCGAGTAATTCAAATTCTTTTTTGGGAAGAAATATGCCTTTGCCCTTAACTTCCACGATAAATTTGTCGCGGTTGATAACGATGGAGGAACTTTGTAATGTATTGCCATTTTCGATTCTAATGGTTCTTCTAAGTAAGGCACTTATTTTTGCTATCAGGACTCTTGGGCGAATTGGTTTTGTGATGAAATCGTCTGCACCTGCTTCTAGACAAGCGACTTGGCTGTAATCTTCGGAACGAGAAGTGAGGAAAACGACGATGGTTTCATTTAAACTAGCCTCTTTACGAATTAATCCGCAAGATTCGATTCCATCCATTTTTGGCATCATTAAATCCAATAAAATAAGTGCAGGTTGAATAGCCTTTGCTTTTTCAAGGCCTTCTTGTCCGTCATTGGCAGTATGCACTAGATAGCCTTCTTTTTCGAGATTGTATTTTAATAAATCAAGAATATCTTGTTCATCATCGACTAGAAGTATGGTTTTGTTAATTGCGGTAGACATAATATCGTTTTGGAACAAAATTAAGTTAAGTTTAGCCCAAAATATAATATTTCTCTTTACGTTTAGGTTAATAAAAAGACCTCAAATGTTAACCAATTGTTACAGCTATTTAATCTTAAAATTAAAACAGGTTTTTCGTTCGGAAACACATAAGAAGAACAATCTTTCTAATTATTAATTCCTATTATAGTGGAATAAAATAAAATTGAACAATTGAGAATTGCAAAATATGATGAAAGATAATAAACTTAAAGAAGTAGCTAGCGTTTTTTTTAAAATGGGTTGTTTTGCTTTCGGTGGGCCTGCGGTTCATATTTCTTTGATGGAAGCTGAAATTGTGAGAAAAAGAAAATGGATAACACACGACCATTTTTTAGATTTGGTAGGCGCAACGAATTTAATTCCTGGACCAAATTCAACTGAAATGACCATGCATTGTGGACACGAACGTGCCGGCAAAGCTGGATTATTTATTGCAGGAATTGCATTTATATTTCCCGCTATTATTATTACTGGAGTATTGGCTTGGTTCTATTCAACTTACGGAGACTTACCCGTTGTAGCTCCTTTTTTAGAGGGAATTAAACCAGCAGTTTTAGCCATAATTTTGGCCGCAGTTATCAAATTAGGAAAAAAAGCAATTAAATCTACAGAACATATTGTTCTTGCAATTGCCGTTATTGTTATATGTTTGCTCGGTGTTAGTGAAGTCTTAGCTATGATCGGTGTCGGTATTTTAGGAATGCTCTATAAATTAGTATTGAATAAGAGTAAAAACGATACCAAATCTTCTTTCTTTGGACTTCTACTTTTTGGAGCTCCATCAATTGTATTAAAATTAACTTCAATAAATGTTTTCTTTACTTTTCTTAAAGTTGGTGCTTTACTTTATGGAAGTGGAATGGTTTTATTTGCCTATTTAGATGCTGAATTAGTCGCAAAAGGTTGGTTGACGCAACAACAGTTAATTGATGCTGTAGCAGTTGGTCAATTTACGCCAGGTCCTGTTTTATCTACCGCCACTTTTGTAGGTTATCAGTTGACTGGATTAGGAGGTGCTATTGCCGCAACTACAGGTATTTTTCTGCCATCATTTTTATTTGTCTTATTGCTCAACCCTATTATTCCAAAAATGCGTAAATCAGTAGTTTTTGGATACTTTTTGGATGCAGTAAATGTTGCAGCAGTAGCTGTAATTGTCGCCGTTCTGCTTACTATGAGTAAAGTAACTCTTGTCGATTGGAATTCAATATTAATCGCAATTTTAGCCGTAATTGTTGTCTTTAAAATGAAAAAAGTTAGTGTGATTTGGGTGATAATTGGTGGAGCTCTTCTAGGTTATTTAATAAAGTAACCTAGATAAATCATTGCGTGTAAAGCTCGATACTAAAATTGCCAATTCCGTGTATGACCAACTTTAACTGTTAATGAGTTGATTTCTAAACTTTGTAAAAGCAGTTTTTAATAGAGTTATAAAAAAGCGTTACTTTTTGGAGTTTAGCTTTTTTATGAAGCGTTCTCTAGTCCTGAAATTAGCCAATCCCGATACCTCACTACTGAAATCTAATCGCTTTTGTGGGAAGCACTCGGCTAATCAATGCACTTGGTACAACCATTGCAATCAAACAAACCGTCAATGTTACTGCGTTTAGGATCAGTATTTCCCAAATACCGATTGAAACAGGAACTTTATCGAGATAATAAACTTCTGGATTCAGACTTATAATTCCAAATTTGAATTGAACGAAGCAAATTGCAAGTCCAATTGCGTTGCCCCAAAGCATGCCTTTTCCAATAATAAAAAAGGCTTGAAGCAAAAATATTTTTCGCAATTGCCAATTTAAACTTCCCATAGCTTTCATTATTCCAATGAAATGCGTTTTCACTAATATCAAAACCAACAAAGCTGCACCAACATTTATAATGCCTATCAATACCATCAGTACCAAAATGATGTAAACATTCAAATCCAAAAAGTCGAGCCAGAGAAAAATTTCTTGTTGATTATCTTTTATTCCGGAAACCTGCAATAATTCTCCATGTTCGTTTGGTATAAAAGTTAGCTGTTCTTTTAGTTTTTTTACTTCTTGGTCGAGCGTTTCCCAAACTTTGAAATTAACTTCATATCCACCAACGTAATTTTTAGCACTTCCCTTTCCTTCAACTTTTTCTATTGAAACCGTTTTTTTTGGTGTTTGAATAGTGAATTTTAATCCCGTATTATCTAAATAATTGCGTTTAATGAGGCCTTCATTGTCGAGCTTGAAACTGCAAGGTGTTCTGCCAGAGCCGCTAACTTTAATTTTTAAATAAGTTGTATCAGCTAATGACAAGGCCATATGCTCATTCCCAATTTTCACATCGTAATCCCTTGCGATTAATCGAAAAACGGTATCCTTGCTTGGGCATATTTTTATTCCAATCGTTTGACCGAATCCTTTTCCCCAATTGTATTCATAGTAACCATTTCCGCCTTGTACATTTGCTTTAATTACGAGATATCCATCAGCAAGTGTATCTACAACATCTATGCTAGCTTGAATCCCCCAGTCATTTAATAATTGTACTTGACGCAAGTCGCCAATAATAATTTTTTTATCGAATTCTTCTAAACCAGTATGGTAAATACCTGCAAGGCGAAAAAAGCGTTTTATAGGTTGATTTTTTACGAAATAAGCGCGTACAGAATCACCAACTTTAAAGTTTAAATCAATCGCAATTCGTTTGGAAAGCACAATTTCATCTGAAATTTGATTCTTTTTGAAGTGTGGAATTTTACCTTCTACTAAATGCTCTTTGAAGAAACTCCAATCGAAATTTTCGTCGACACCCTTTAATATCGCTCCTTGAATGTTTTGTTGTGACACAAGTGAGTCCCTTCCATTGGCTAGTTTAATCGTGTTTTCTGATTTTTCTGATTGCAATAAAATGGGTTTAAATGCAACGGGATGAATCTGAGAAATTGCTGAGTTCTCTTTTAATTTTAAAAAAAAGGCTTGGTTTTTGCGAATAGGCTCACTTTCATATGTACTCCCCTCACCAGCGTTCAAAATGAAAGCATGGGAGGTAAATCCGGAAACTTTCTCTCGCACTTCTTTTTGGAATCCGATAACAACAGCGATTGTTAGTAGGTTTACAACAATTGCAAGTGCAATACTAATCATACTGATGCGCACAATCGGTCGCGAAACTTTTTTACCTTCGTTTTCTTTTAGAAAAATTTTTTTAGCTATGAAATACTCGTGCGACAATTACCAGTTTTTAACGCTACGAAAGTACACAAAGCTTTTCTTCATTGAAAGTCTTTTGTTTCTTTTGCTCTTTAGCTGCTCCATTGCATTGGCAAAGGGGAGAAAAATATATGGCAATAAAGAAACAATAGAAAGCAATGAGAACGCAACTTCTGGAACAATCGAAGAGGCAACAAAGGAAGCCAATAAAAAGTTGAAATTAGGCATAGAGCAGACGGATGTATATTTAGATGCACTCCGCAATAAAAGAGTAGGTGTCGTCTCGAATCACACGGGAATGATAGGAAATACGCATTTGGTTGACACCTTAATCGCTTCTGGAATAAACGTTATCAAAGTATTCGCTCCTGAACATGGATTTAGGGGAAAAGCAAGCGCTGGAGAACATATTTCTTCTTCTAATGATGTGAAAACAGGTCTCCCAATTATGTCGCTTTATGGAGAAACAAAAAAGCCAGGTTTAGAAATGATGGAAGGAGTGGAGATTATGATTTTTGATATTCAAGATGTCGGAATTCGATTCTACACCTATATTTCTACGCTGCACTATGTTATGGAAGCTTGTGCAGAAGCAAAAATTCCTTTGGTCGTTTTAGATCGGCCAAACCCGAATGGACATTATGTGGACGGTCCTGTTCTAGATATGGCGTATAGTTCATTCATTGGGATGCATCCAGTTCCTATTGTTTATGGTATGACAATAGGCGAATATGGACAAATGATAAATGGCGAAAAATGGCTCAGTAATGGAGTAGAATGCGAGTTGACAGTCATTCCTTTGAAAAATTACAACCGTAAAATGAGCTATATATTACCGATTCCGCCCTCGCCAAATCTAAGAACAAATGCGGCAATTTATCTCTATCCTAGTTTGTGTTTCTTTGAGGGAACCAGTGTAAGTGTGGGAAGAGGAACAGAGAAGCCTTTCGAAGTTTACGGTCATCCAAATTTCCCGGAAACAGGATTTTCCTTCACGCCAAGCGCACGGGAAGGAGCAAGTCATCCTTTATGGGAGAAGCAAGTGTGTAATGGATATAATTTACTGGAGAATGCCAATAGAAAACCGACGAAATTGAATTTATCTTATTTCATTAATGCGCACAGCCTGCTGAAAGATCAGGAATTTGTCACCAATGCAAGCTTCTTGAATTTATTAGTTGGCAATAACCAGTTGGTTGCCCAGCTCGATGCAGGCATGACACAAAAGGAAATACGCGCCACATGGCAAATTAATTTGGTTGAATTTAAAATCATTCGGGAGAAATATTTGATATACTAGTTCAGTTTCATACGAGAGTTGTATCCGCTTTCTTGACAAACACCTGCTACCAGTAATTATTATTTACAATTTTTGGCATAAATATTTTTGCTCGCTCAAAACCAAGGTACGCAGCTTTTTTCAATTCTGCATATTCGCCTTCTCTGTCCCCGTTTGAATGTTTAATTCCTGCTCTCCCAAAATAGAAGTCTACACTTTTAGGATTTATCTCAATGGTTTCACTGAAGTCTATAATTGCTTGTTCAGTGTTAACTTTTATTGTCAAATGCACATATTTAACTTTTGTTAACATATTTATTGGATTGTTTCTTTGAAAATTTATTCAAAATGTTTGTCGACCTTTGCGGCATGTTAGTAAATATCCAAGACAAAGTTGTTTCCACTCAGTTATTTGACAGAAAATTTATTTGTGACCTTAGTGCCTGCAAAGGTGCTTGCTGTGTCCAAGGCGATTCGGGTGCTCCTTTGAATTTTGAAGAAGTAGATATTTTGGAAAATGACTTGGAGCATTATTTACCCTACATGCGCCCTGAAGGAATTGCCGAAGTAGAACGAAACGGAGTTTTCTATATCGACCAAGACAATGAACCTGTAACAGCTTTAATCAACGGAGGCGAATGTGCTTTTGTCTATTTTGATGGTGACGGAACGGCAAAATGTTCTGTGGAGAAGGCTTATTTGGAGGGCAAAACCGATTTCAAAAAACCAATTTCTTGTCATTTGTATCCCATTCGCGAAAAGAAGTTTGACACAATGACAGCTTTGGATTACCATGAATGGGACATATGCGAACCAGCTTGTGCTTGTGGTGATAAATTGGATGTTCCGGTATACAAATTCTTGAAAGAACCAATTACTAGAGCATACGGCAAAGATTTCTTTGATGAAATGACCTTGGTCGCGAAGGAATGGGCGGATCGGTCGGCGGATTAGCTGGAGTGAGAATTTGGTACGCGGATGACACGGATCTTTTTCCAATACATCTCAGTTTTCTTCGCGAAACTCTCTCCGCACTCTGCGGTTAATTACCCATGGATTGTTTCTTCTTTGCCGTATCGTTGAATAACTTCTGATTCAAATTCAATCCATTCTTGCCAGCGTTTTTCTGTATCTATTTTATTGCCGTAGCTTTTGGCGTATTTCAAGAAAAGTGTGTAATGTCCGGCTTCGGAGACCATAAGGTCGTGGTAGAATTTGGCTAAGGTTTCGTCTTTAATATTTAGAGATAGAGTTCTAAAGCGTTCGCAACTTCTGGCTTCTATCATGGCTGAGAATAACAATCTATCAACCAAAGCTTGATCGCGGCTTCCGTCTTTTTTCATGAAACGAGCCAATTCGTTCACGTAAGAATCTTTTCGTTCACGACCCAATTCGAGTCCTCGAGACTTTATTAATTCATGAACTTGCTCAAAATGCTCCATTTCCTCTTGCGCCAACTTGATCATGTCGGAAACCAATTCAGGTTTTTCAGAATTATTTACAATGATTGATATCGCATTCGTCGCTGCTTTTTGCTCGCACCACGCGTGATCCGTTAGAATTTCTTCGATGTTTGATTCTACGATGTTCACCCAACGTGGGTCCGTTGTTAATTTGAGGCCGAGCATTTTTTGGTTTTTTAGTAAAGTTAGGTGTTTTCTTTGTGAACGGCGCAGTTCTAGACGTGAACAGCGAAAATAACAATCAGAAAAGCCGAAAATCTCTCGATTCTCGGCTCTCTGTTGTCTGTACTTTTTATTAGTTTTTCAAAGCTTCAGCTCCACCAACAATCTCTAAGATTTCGTTTGTAATGGCAGCTTGACGAGCTTTGTTATAAGATAATTTCAATTCTTTTTGCATTTCACTGGCATTGTCCGTTGCTTTATGCATTGCAGTCATACGCGCTCCGTGCTCCGATGCATTTGAATCCAACAAATTCTTAAACAATTGGATTTTCAATGATTTAGGAATCAAATCTTCAACAATTTCCTTTTGCGAAGGTTCGAAGATATAATCTCCTGCTGTATTTCCTTCTTGTGCGTTAGCAACGATTGGTAGAAACTGTTCTGTTTTTACGTCTTGAGAAGCCGCATTTATAAATGAATTGTAAACTACGACGACTCTATCAAATTCTTTATTCAGAAAACGTTTCATCAACTCTTCCGCGATTTGAGCATTGTGCTCAAAGGTCAAATCATAAAAAATATCTTCTGCTTTCGCCAACTCTTCGTTTATGTAATAAAAGTCAGAACGTTTAAAAACATCTCTAACTTTCTTCCCAAGACAAAGTATTTTCGGGTTTTGGTTTTTGTATTCCCCAGCAACCAGCGCATTTACTTTTTTAATGATATTATTATTGAAACCACCACACAATCCACGGTTAGA
>JBDNIA010000439.1:0-2105 GCA_041688525.1 Crocinitomicaceae bacterium
ATTTCAGAGGAGCAACGGGCAGACTGGACATTGGCTATAACCCTGGAACTTCTATCTTAAACGCCAAATTTAGTATAGTTAGTAGCGATAATGGTTTATACATAAGAACAACAGCAGCCACGAAATATGGAATGTCTTTGAGCACAAGATCCACCGCAGATGCAATCCAAGTTTTTTCTACAGATGTGAACCCGACATTAAAAAACTTTAAAGTAACCGGTAGCGGTGAAGTTTTTGCAAGAAAATACACCACCACACTCGCCAATATTCCTGATTACGTTTTTGCAAAAGATTACAAATTGATGACTTTCGCTGAGTTGAAAAGCTTCATCGAAACCAACCAACACCTACCCAACATCCCATCCGCTTTGGAATATCAAGAAAACGGCGTAGATTTGGGTGAATTAAATCGCTTGTTGTTGGAAAAAGTTGAAGAACTAACGCTTTATGTTTTGCAATTGGAAGAGCGATTGAAAGTTGTTGAGGGCGAATAAGTTCAATATCAGTAGATTAATAACATATATTTCCAACTCCATGAAAGTACTATTCCCTTTATTTATTCTCGTATTTACTTTATTTTTTTCATGTAAAAAGAGGGTGCAGCCGGATATGATGGATGTGCAGAATGCTTGTGATTGTTTGATAAAACAAAGGAGTACTTTTTTTATGGGTGAAAAGTTTGGGGAACAATATATAGACTTGGATACTGTGATTATGCCAGTTGGTTTTGGGGATGGTAACCCAGCGAATTTTGATTATATAAACTATACTTATATAACATTTAAGGCTAACAATCCAGATGCATTAAGCTATGAATGGCAAGTAGGAAACAATAGTACTTCTCAGAATAGTAAAGAATTTTCACTTTATTTTTTAGATTCGGTAAATCAAATGCCCGTTCGTTTGATTATAACAAGCAAGCCTAATAAAAAATGCATACCAGATGACGATGGTATCGATACAATAGTGCGCTACTTACATATAAAAAACAAGTTACCACACCCTATGTGGGGAAAGTATTATGGATTTTCAAGTGAATCACCGAATGATTATTTTACCATAGAGATTGATACTCTTACAATGTACAATCCGATTTGGACTTCACCTTATTCATGTGGCGAAGTTATTAAGAATTTACCTAATGGAAAGGTGTTTCCATTAATTATTGGTAAAGAATTAGGTAGTGCCAGCTATTGTATAGAAGGACTTGGAGATACATATCCTCCATATAATGATTTGATTTATGTTGAAGATAAATCAGCTGAATTTAATAATAGGTGCCGAGCTTATTATAATCGATTTTCTAAAGAAATAGAAATCATTTATTTTACCAGAGAGATAATAGACCCTTTTAATTTGGGAATGGTTTACACAAAAAAGATATTCAAAGGAAAAAAAATATAAAGACATGAGAAATTTTAATTTATTGTTTCTGTTTTGGCACCATAATTGTTCATCAATTATTGGCGCAAAACCCCGTTAACGTGCCGGAAGGTGGATGTTTGCCTATTGGTATCAGCACAAATCCAGATAATTATGTGAATCCAAATGATGTTAGTGCCACACGCAAATGGGATTGGCGAAGTCAAAATTTCACCGTGTATTTGACTAATCAATCGGGCACACCTGGCAACTCTGTAACAATTGTTAGCCCATTTTATGACCAAAGCGGAAATATAAATACATTCAGTCTATCGAATAGTTTTGCCAAAGATTACAACTCAGTCGATGGATGGGAATTGTTATACAAAAATTTCGGAATCCCTAGTCAAGGGGTTATTTCCCCATACTTTATGCTTTATAACCGATATTCAGGGACAATTCGGATATTTGTTAACATTGTAAATTCAGGCGATTTTACTTTTACGAATGCTGGATTGAATTTGACCCTAAAACGTCCGACCAATATACCTAACTCACAAGTTTTGAGGCAAACGGCAGTGTTAAACCAGTTGGGTACTTACTCTTTTTCAAGCGAGGATATGCAAAAAAATGCCAAACATTTTTCACCAAATGCTTATACCAATAGTGGAGTAAATAACAATTATTTTTGGTTATACGCTGATTTTCAAACGCTTTATGATGCCTGCACATGCGGACTTGAA
>JBDNIA010000440.1:0-3527 GCA_041688525.1 Crocinitomicaceae bacterium
ATAAACGCGACGTCTTTCTCCATTCGTATAATTATTTGAAAATTGTACTGCGGATCTGTTTCCAGAGTCATTCGCTTGCAAATCCTCTCCCCACAATAAAAATTCCATCGCATGAAATCCAATACTCACATTTAACAAACTTCCAATTTGGTTGAAGTTTAATAAATCTGAAGAATAAAGGCTCGGATAATTTGTTGGATCATTTATTATCCCTCCTGAAGGATTACCCTGGGTGAAGTCAATATAACCTTCATCCATTCTATTTAGTGCAATAAGGTCGCGATTGTTCGATAAAGAATTTGAAAAATTACTATTCGTCTGACAAAACGGCCCCAACATCAAATAAGCTGAATACGTTTCCTCCCAAGCAGTTTTCGAAGCCTCAAAGAAAAATAATTGCTGAATATTTACAAAATTACCTACCGCCTTTTCCAAATCAATATGCTCATTCTTAAAGTTGGTCAATAATTTTTGATAAATATTAAAATATTCACTTTTCAAACGAGAAAGTTGATAGGTGTATTTTGTATCGGTGTTGTCTATCCTCTTCACACAACTAGATGCAGCAATAATTAGAATAAGTAAGAATCTTTTATTTGCCTTTTCAAAATTTATTGACTTTCTCTAATATATTTAAAAATTCTTAAATTTCTAATATAATTCACAAACAATATGTCTGTAAACTAAGATATATGCACTTTAATTTGCTATTTTTGGTCTTCAAAAAAACAAATTAAAACAAAATGAACAACTACAAACTATTGATTTTATTTTTCTTAATTAATTTTTCGCTTTCGGCGCAGAGTGATCCAGTGATTTTAGAAGTTGCTGGCGAAAAGGTTACAAAATCCGAATTTCTTCAGATTTACCTGAAAAATAACAATTCTCCAAAATATGATAAAACAAGTTTGGATGAATATATGGTCTTGTTTAAAAAATTCAAATTAAAAGTAGCTGAAGCAGAGGCATTGGGTTATGATACTATTCCGAGATTGAGAAAAGAACTTGATGGCTATAAAAAACAACTGTCTACGCCCTACTTAACGGACTCTGAAATGAACGAATATCTTGTTAAGGAGGCTTACGGTAGAATGGAAAATGAAATAAGAGCTTCCCACATTTTATTGCGTTTAGATCTTGATGCAAGTCCTATGGATTCTGCTAAAGTTTATGCGCGAATTATGGCCTTGCGCAAAAGAATCATAAGCGGTGAAGAATTTGAAACAGTTGCAAAAAGCAAAATGGGCTCAGAAGATCCTTCTGCCGCTCAAAACTCAGGCGACCTGGGTTATTTTACAGCATTTCAAATGGTTAGTCCTTTTGAAGACGCTGCATACAACACTGCGGTTGGTGAAATTTCTATGCCCATTCGCACGAAATTTGGATATCATTTGGTAAAAGTAACAGGTAAGCGTGAAGCTCGTGGAACAATATCTGCAGCCCACATCATGATTGCTTCCCCAAAAGATAGTGACGAGGAGCAAAAGCAGAATGACAAAAGAAAAATTGACGAGTTATACGCTAAATTGAAAAATGGTGAATCATTTGAATCGATAGCAAAACAATTTTCTGATGATCCGAGTACCAATTCCAAAGGTGGTGTTTTACCTTTATTTGGCACGGGTACCACAACACGTATGGTTACAAATTTTGAAGACGTTGCTTTTTCTTTAGAAAACGATGGTGATTATTCTGAACCCATTCAAACAGACTTTGGCTGGCATATTATCAAAAGACTAAATCTCACTCCTCTTGCTTCATTTGAAAGCATGAAAAAGGAATTGCAGACGAAGGTTAATCGCGACGAACGTGCGAAGAAAACGCAAGATTCTTTTGTTCGGAAATTAAAAGTTGAATACAATTACAAATCAAAAACAAAAAGAGGATTAAAGTGGTTTGAAAAAAACTTGGACTCTACATATTTCGCTGGAATTTGGAAAGCAGATAAATTAAAGTCGAACAAGGTGTTGTTTATTTTGGATGGAGAGAAATTTCGCCAGCAAGATTTCGCGAAATACCTTACTTCAAATTATAGAGGTACGGCAAAAGAATCTTTAAAGAACCTTGTTGCTAAGAAATATGTTTCCTTCGAAAAAGAAAGAATTTTATCTTACGAAGAGACTAAACTTGAAATTAAATATCCTGCTTTTAAAAGCTTGATGCAAGAGTATCACGATGGCATTTTGCTCTACGAAGTAATGACAGACAAAGTTTGGAACAAAGCAATGAAAGACTCCGTAGGCTTAGCCCAGTTCTTTGAAAACAACCAAGCAAATTATTCTTGGGGTACGCGTTTCGATGCCATGGTATATGAATGTTTAAATGAGTCTATCGCCAATCAAGTCTATAAAATGATATTGAATGATACAATTAACTCTAAACATGTAATTGAAAAAATCAATAAAGACAGCGAACTGAATCTTAAAGTCAAAACCAATAAATTTGAAGTTTCTGAAGTAAATTACTTAAAAGATCAAAAATTGAATGCTGGCGTTAATAAGCCTTATCTATTTGATGGTAAATATTACGTGATCAAAGTGAACGAAATTATCCCCGCAAGTAAAAAAGCTTTAAGTGAGGCAAAAGGAGCGGCAATCTCTGATTATCAAAACTACTTAGAGAAAGAGTGGTTAAAAGAGTTAGAAAATAAATATACATTTAAAATTTACGACGAAGTATTTTATTCCCTTGGAAAATAATACAACATATCTTTTAATTAAGGGTGGTCTTTTGGCTACCCTTGTTTTTAGTGTAAACTTTTTTTCCTCGTGTTCTTCTGACGCTGTTTTAGCTCGTGTAAACAAACATGAGCTAACCACAGAAGATGCTCAAAAGCTAATGAATCATTTGGGTTATGACAATAAAAAACCGGAAGACAAGAAATCATTTGTTGACACTTGGACGAATGCCATGGTTATGCAAGATGAAATCGAAGATTCCGATTTAAATAAGGCGAGAATTACTGAATTTAGAGCACAACTGTTTCGAGGTGAATTAGCTCAGTATTTTCTAACTGAGCATGAATTGATGAAAAAAGTGGATACTACTTTTTCTAAGGTAGATTTGCAAAATTACTTCAATGCACATATAGAAGAATTCAGTTTGAATGATTTTATCGTTAAAGCACTTTTCATAAAATTGCCGCTAAATGCTCCGAAAATTGACGAAATTAAATCGGCATACCTGTTAAAAAATGATAAAGACATCGCTCAAATCGAATCTTATGCGAAGCTTTACGCTGACGACTTTTATTTCGATGATGAGAATTGGATTCTTTTCCAAGAGTTACGAAAGAGAATAGCCTTAAAATCGATTAATCAAGAAAATCTAATATTGAATCGCACAAAAACTTATTTTACAGACAAAGAATACATTTATTTTTTAAACGTTTTAGAGTATAAGTTAAAAAGTGATTACCCGCCATTTGAATTCGTGAAAAATCAAATTAAGGAGAGACTAATGGCGCAACGATTGAACAATAGAAGAAATGAGGTAGAACAAACCTTAAAAGAAAAATTATTTAAAAA
>JBDNIA010000441.1:0-12928 GCA_041688525.1 Crocinitomicaceae bacterium
GATAATCATTCCTAAATCTTGAAAGGGAAGGAAAACACATGAGCGAGCCCCAATCACAATGCGATAATTATCGGGATTGTTCTCTAAAATATTATTCCAAATTTCGACCCTTTCATTTTGGTTAAACTTAGAATGATATACACCTACTTGCTGACCAAATATCTTTTGTAGTCTTTTAATTAATTGCGTTGTAAGTGCTATTTCAGGGACTAAAAATAGAATCTGTTTTCCTTTAGCCAGTTGCTCTTGAATTAAACGAACATAGACTTCTGTTTTACCAGAACCTGTAATTCCATGGAGCAAGCAAACGTTTTTATCTTTAAAATTGATTTTAATTTCTGCAAGTGCTGTTTCTTGCGCAGCACTCAAATCAAAAGTTCTAAATTCATTTTCGTCCTCCTCAGCATTGACTCTAGAAATTACTAATTTGTTGATTTGAAGAATTTCGTGTTTTGCTAGTGTGTTGATGGTGCTTATTGAAATCCCTTTGTTTTCTAAGTCTTTCCTAAGAACGGGAGTCATCGAGCCAGAAGCGTATTTTCCTTCAGCTAGAAGCGTCAGAATGGCTTCACTTTGTTTATTTTTACTTTTTTTATCTACCCAATCAGTCAGTAATTCATTAATATTTTCTTCTTGCAGATAGTGTGGAGTTAGCTCTATAAACAGAGCTGTTTTTGCAGTAAATTTATCATCTAAACTTTCCAAAGTCAGAATTATCCTTTTATCCAACATTTTTTTGATAATGGGTTGGATAGTGTTTATTCCGACAATTTCTGAAATTTCTTTTAGATCAAGAACTTCTTGAACTTCTAAAGCATCGACAATGGCTATTTCTCTATCTTCTGTTAAGACGGTTTGAATATCGAAATCTGGATGTAGAACTATTTTTGTTTCGCTGGCTAATTTAAAATTGGAAGGGAGAGCAGCATTCATAACATCTCCAATCGGCGCCATGTAGTAAGTGGCCATCCAATTCCAAAAAGTCAATAAGTTGCCTGTAATTATGGGTTGTTCATCTAAAATATGCTCTATATATTTTGCTGCATATTCTTTTGGTGGATTCTCGTGTACTTTAACAACAACGCCTGTAAGAAGCTTCGCTTTTCCAAATGGAACAATTACTCGGATACCTTGTTGAACATAGTTATTTAGCTCAAAATGAACTCTATACGTGAAGGCTCTGTGGATAGGTACAGGTAAAACAACATCAATAAAAAGAGTTCGCCTTTCACTCATATGTTAAAGTTACTTACTATTTTTTTTCTAAGATGAAAAAATTAGTTACAAGCGTATGATTTTGGATTTGTCAAACTGTTGTCCCCTGGATGTTGACTACAAAAGTAAGCTGCAAAACCAGGCACGAGTCCTTCGCAAAGCTCTCGCGTTGTATTGTTATCAATACAACGTATGTTTGGATTAGTCCCGAGAACGAAAGGTTTGTAGAGTGTGACTTTATTTCTGGCAGAGAATATTCCTACAACTGAATAGCCTTCTGTTACCGTTAAGTTGGTGAAGGTTGGTTTCGATTGAGTCAATGAAGTAGAGGGTTGATTCACTAGGATATAATTATATAATTCTTGTGTTCCACCTGTGAACGTGACGGTAAAGCCTTCGAAATTTCTTTTGGTGATTGTATTGTCTTTTGTAATGGCTGCTTTTATTAAACTGAAGAAGGTTTGTCCTTGCGCTAAGGCCGTTAATTTACTATTTGCCGTCAATCCTTCAGTCACATTCCATGGAATTTCGATATGTGTGCTGTCTGTTCCTCGGTATTCAGAAATTTTAATTGACATAGAGATATTTCCAAAAACGGCTGTTCCAGCATCACAAATAATTGAAGTGCTAATATATTCCCCTGGATCTTTTGCAAAGCGAACTTGTGTATTTGTCTGATTTAGAGACGTACCTCCATTTCCAATTAGTGGAGCGAAATTTTTAACCAGTTGCGTTTCTGCTGAAACTTGTAATTTTCCTTCATTAATATCAACAGATAAACGGTAGCTTCTATCAGGATTCAAAGGATGTGCGTCGGTTAAGAAATAATAAGTTTTAAATTGAGGTGCGAAGAATAACCCAGCTGTACTTTTGGAGTCCAACAAAGTATCTCTTAATATCCAAGTATACACCACTTGGTTATTCACGACTTCTTCGACTTTAGCACTGACGTTCTCAAAATAACTTGAGTCGGGAATTTTTGCAATTTCAAATGCATTTCCAGGGCCTATAAAACCACGGTTTATTTTTATATACTGAATGGTATCATTTTGGTCTAAAAGGCCAAAAATAACAGGCGTTTCTTTGTATGTCGTAGATAATGTAATATCTTCTTTACACGATTGAAAAGACAAACCCAGCAAAGTGACTAAGGAAATTAAAAGAAATTTATTCATAATTGTGATAAAGTTATACAAATTTAGAGAATTAAGCGGATTTATCATAACCATAGAATAAGTGATTATATGCGTTTACTCAAATCAATCTCGAACTTTACTTAAACCCATGGCTTTCAGTATCCATTTCGGTAAGTTTTTCTCTGGATCTCGATTTTTCAAGTTGATGTACCAACCCCATTTTTTCATAATAGGAACCTTGTGTGTTTCAACAAATTCTATCCAAGTTCCATCTGGATCCTCAATGTATGAAAATCGTCCGCTAGCTTCACCCATATCAAATGTATTTCCAGAATCTACGGTAAATTCAAATCCCGCCTTTTCACAATCTTCTTTTAAAATATCCATACCTTGAATATCAAAGCAAAGGTGAATAAAGCCCCAATCACCCCAAAATCTGTTCTCAAAAATCTTTTTGCAATCGACTCTATCTAGGCATTGGATCAATTCGATTTCGGTTGAACCCAATAACTGAGCAAAAGGACCTTTTCGTTTTTCTGGATGCCCCAAGAGCATGCGACGAAATTTAGATGTACCGCCAGAGATAGAATTGACGTCTTCAAAAGTATCAGTTTTATCGTATATCACTTTAGAATAACCGAGAACATTAGCGTACAGTTCTAATGAAGCATCAATATCACTCACACCTATCATTGCTCCAGCTACGGCGCCACAGTTACTTGGGTGTTTTGTATCGGAAAACCAATCGATTCCTTCAACAATATTGAATAAATTGCCATTCGGGTCTTCTACAAAAAAGTGTTGGCCACCATCTGGACGTGTCGTTAATTCGCCTTGGACATTTGCCCCATGTGCCTTGAAATAGTCATAACTTTTTTGAACGTCATGCGACTTGATGCGACATGCAAATAAGCCGTAATCCCCCATTTTTATTTCAAAAGTTGATTTTTCAGTATGTCTCGAAGTGTATTGCCATATTTCAAAGCCTCCACCACCATCCATGGAAAGGGCCAATGTTGCCGTTCGCGATTGAACTTTGTCGCCAGTATATCGAGTCATTAATGGGGCTTCAGCTGCGTCTTCGAATAGTTTGACGTTCAATCCAAAGAATGTGCGATACCATTTCCATATTTCAGGCACATTTGAAACGCCAATACCCATTTGTTGGATACCACTAATAATTTTTTGCATAACTTAATATTTGTAAAGTGCAAAGATAAAAACTTACTCGAATTACCTACTTATCGTATCGCCCTCTCATTAAACAGCACATATCCTAAGCTAATTTGGAAATTTAGTGGATTGGAGATTTGTTTGGGAAAATAGTTTAATGTGGCTCGCAATGGTCCAATAATAGAATGATAAATTACAGAAGCCGAAGCTAAATACGACTCTCCTTGAAAAGGTTTTGAGTATTCAAACCCGCCATTATCAGTTTGTATTAATTGGATAAGTGGTTGATAGTAAAAACCATCAAAACGAATATCAATACCTTTTGGCAAAGAAAAAATGAAGTTAGTGCCTCCTCCAAAAAATTGAGGTGATCTGAATTCTGGCAGGAAATAGGTGTTTGCGTCTGGAATGATATCAAAAGAAGTCATAGGTAGAAGTGATGCTGTATAATTCCCAAATAAACTTTGACTGTTAAATGTTGCTTTCCCTTGCAGTCCAAAATGAAAAAACTTTGAATTAATAATAAACGTTTGAAAGTCAAAATTTAAATTAATCCACTGATGGTTTTTTTGAGCGTCAGGATTGTTTGATGTTGAACCGCTTCGTGTGCGCTCATTTCCGTGCACGAACCTTGCTTTGAAACTTAAATAATGACCCGAGCTAGCAAATTGCTTTCTGTTTAAAGAATTTTGTTCGATTTTCCAGCTGTACGTTTCGCCATTAAAATAAGTAATATCACTGGTGTCTTGTGAAGTGAATTTCTCAGTCTGATAATAGTCGTCTTCTAAATTAAACAAACGAAAATCATATGAACTTTTACTGTTATTTAAAATAGGGTGGGATATTTTTAAACCGTAATACATTTCATTTTGAACGAGAAATGAAGGTTTTACATCTTCAAAAAATGTAGCAAAACTTTTAAAGTAATCCCAACGATTCATCGTGAAATATGGCTCAATTGTCACCGGAAAAATAGCAGGAAACTCAATTTTCATATGTGTATTAATGGAACCATAAAATTTCCCAAAATAGGATTCACCATGCAGTTTTATAGCTGTTTTACCAAGATGACAATAGGTCAATCCTAAATATCCTGTGTTCACAGGCCGAGATGAGATTAATCCTCCAACGTCCAATTTGAATTTATTCTTTTCGCGCACGACTAAACTCATGTTGTAGTTGCCATTTGCATTCGTATCAATAGTTGGGAAAAGGAAGCCTATGTGCTCTGTCGCCGCCAATCTATAGTATCTTCTTTCAATTTCGCTAGCCGATACAGGCGATCTTTTTTGCAAGCGCAACATGGAGTTTTTTACGAAATAATTTATTTTTCTATCGCTGCCAGTGTAGATACTATCAATTACTAAATCTGGAATATTTTTTCTGAACTCTTGGCGTTCTCTCTCAATTTCGGATAATGGTTTGAGTTTTTTTATCTGCGGCAAAATACTGTCAGCATATTTCAAACCAGCTTGATACCCTATTTCAATAGCAAATTCAACCTCAGAAAAATCAAAAGTACCGATACTTAATTCGGGTTCAATTATTATTCCTTCTTCGCACGGTAATGAAAAATTAGAGTAACGTACGAGCATGTTTTCAATTTGAGAAAGCAAATCATATTCCGTTGGTTCATCTGCATTGTATGTAACATTGCTTCCGATAATATAGTCTGGACAGAACTCTTTATATAAAACATCCGAGGGGAAGTTATTGTATAAACCTCCGTCAAACAACAAACGACCATTCACACGTAAAGGCTGAAAATAGAAGGGGAAAGTCATTGAGGCACGAACGGCTTCGTTTAAGTGTCCTGAACGAAAAACTACGTTCTCTTTTAAAACAATATCAGATGCGACACATCGGAAGGGAACAAAGAGTTTATCAAAATTATTTCCTTTTGCAGCACTAACTGTCCCGAGAATTTTCATTAACTCGAAATCGAGGAATGTAGAGTTGGTAAAGTTCGTAGGCAGCGATTTTTTTAAAAGACTATCTAAGGAAAATGGAAAAGAGAACATATCACTTTTCGGTTCATCTTCTTTGGTGAAAAATTGTTGTTCGGGTTTCAATTCTCCTGTTGCCATTTTCATGAAATCAGAGGATATACATAATCCTCGAATTTGTAAAGGTGAATATCCTACAGCGTAAAGTGCCCCCACTAAAGCTCCCGCAGAAGTCCCTGTAATATAATCAATTGGAATGCCTTTCTCCTCAAGTGCTTGAAGTACACCTATATGAGCAAAACCCGTGGCTCCGCCACCACTCAATACTAAACCGACTTTTTGCTGGGCTAAAATGTTATTAGAAGCAATGAAAGTTAGGAATAGTAGAAGAAATTTATAAAGAAATGACTTCAAATGCGTTCTTTTGTACAAATTTAATAGTATTTGCGAACATTCAAAGTAATTGGTAAAGGGATAAGATGACAGATTTAGATAAAAGTAAGGACAACGAAGAATTAATAATCACACTTAAAACCTTTTTTGGTTTAGAAGAAGTGTTGAAGGAAGAACTAGAAGAATTGGGTTATTCAGATATTTCTATCTTAAACCGTGCAGTTCAACTAAAAGGGGAGTGGAAAGATATCTACTTTTTGAATTTACATGTGCGTTGCGCTGTATCTGTTTTGGTGCAAATTGCAAAATTCCGAATTAAAAGTGAGGAAGATTTATACAGCAAAGCTTATAAAATAGATTGGACACAATATTTTTCAAATGACAAAACATTTGCGGTAAAAGGTGCCGTGTTCTCGAAATTATTCCGCCACTCTCAATATCCACACTTCTTATTGAAAGATGCAATCGTAGATAAATTTCGCGATATGGGTATCGATCGCCCTGATGTTAATGTTAAAGCGCCTCAAGTCTTGTTCGATTTGTACATACACGAAACAGAATGTATCGTTTCATTAAATACATCTGGAGTTCCTTTGTTTCAGAGAGGTTACAGAGAAGCTGTTGGTGAGGCTCCTCTAAACGAAGTTGTTGCCGCTGGGCTGATTCGACTTTCTGGATGGGACAGAAAAACAGACTTGTATGATCCGTTTTGTGGATCAGGAACCCTTTTGATAGAAGCCGCTTTATTAGCTGCAAATATTCCATCTAATTTGGAAAGACATCATTATGCTTTCAAAAATTTCAAAAATTTCCAAGCAGAAATTTGGGATAAGATTTATGAAGATGCGAATAAACGTTGTACAGCTCTTCCATGTAAAATATCGGGTAGTGATTTGAGCTCAGACATGATGTTGAAAGCAAAACGAAACTTACGTGGTTTGCCAATTGGTCGTTTTGTAGATATTACATCGGATGATTTTGCGGATATAAAGAAACCTTTTGAAAATGGAGGAATGATGATTTCAAATCCACCATATGGCGAAAGAATGGGAACAGATATTCCTGAAATGTATACGGCACTTGGAGATTGGATGAAACAAGAACTTACCGGATTCACTTGTTGGATAATATCGGCGAGTGAAGAAGGTTTGAAAAATGTAGGCTTACGTCCAGAACGTCGCTTGAAATTGTACAATGGAGATTTGGAATGTAGTTTTCGAAAATTTACAATCTACGAAGGTTCGAAAAAAGACCGTTATAACGAAGATGGTAATTTGAAAGAAGAATTTGAGGTTTAAAACCTAGTTCCGCAAGAAGATTTATAGAATTGAACGGTTTAAAAATAGAAATGTGCTTCTTCTTCAAGTAGGAGCACATTTCTATTTTACGTGTATGGCATCAAACAATTTTTAGCACTGTTTGGTAAAAGTTGTTCACACTACCTAATAATTCAAATTCTACGTAAAATGCACTGCTCCAATCTTTAAGGGCTTTGAATTCGTGCATGGGAACATTGAACTCGTCAAAGAAAATAATGTCTCCTTTTTTAAGGTAAGGTGTCATCAATGTTAAAACATATAGTGTTGCCGAATACAGATCAGCATCCATATGGATGATTTTCCTCTGAGCATTCTTATAATCACTCAAAAATGGAAGTAAAGTCTGTTGAAATAAACCCTGATAAAACATATGCCGATTATCATCGATTTTGGGTGGTTCGTTCCCATTGTCCATATCGCCTTTTTTGAAAAGTCCCCAATCTTCTGGTAAGCCCGAGAAGGTGTCAAAACCATAAAATCGAGCATTTTCATTTTTTAAACGATTAATCCACCAGCGAAACGATCCGCCTTTTGAAACGCCAAATTCAAAATAATCAATATTGCTATCTAGATTTTCAGCTTTAATAACTTGTTCGAATAAACCTTCGCGCTTGTTGTATTGAAATTTACGACTGTAAAAATCATGTATTCCTTCTTTTTTGTTTTTGGCAATCCAACGCGACAATTCGGCCATGTGTCCTGTAAAAAGTAAAAGGTGAATAGGGATGATTCTATCTACGCGAAGAAAGAAAAAAAGACCTTTTAATTTCCCGGGAATTTTATTGGTAAGTGTGCGAAAACTCATAAATGTTAGCTGGTGAATTTCTTGAATGGCTAAACTAATTGATTTTTTTTAAAATTTAGTTGGAAATACTACTCAATGTGAAAATTTTAGCTCGAATTGAACGAATCATTTAATAGTTGTGCTTTTAAATATTCTTTATCCGATAAAAAAAGTAGATTGATGTCAAAAATTATTGAACACCATTAATTGTCTTGGCAACGAAGCTCAGATAAAATTAATCTAAGTCTACTATTTCGAATAAAATAACGGTATAATCGTGTTGTAAATCGGAATCCATTGTTGAAATAGCTTTTTTTATCATCCGAATTTGTGTTTCAAATGAATTCATTACTACTTTGTTTCTTTTGACACTCGGTCGGAATTCCATTAAATTTTTACAGAAGTGCAGTAAGAGCTCAATTTCAATGTGCTTCTTTTGAGCGTAGCGAATGTTTTTTTTCGTTTGAGACAGTATTTTCCTCATACCCTTTCGAATAAAGAAAAAATTTGAACGGTTTATTTGTGAGAAAGCTTCGTCGATTTCTTCTTTGTAACTTTCAATGTACAAATGATCATTTTCGGCGTCATATAACAAATAAGAAATAAGCTCTTTGTTGTCTTTTTTGAATCGTATTAACTTCAATGTCAATTCGAGTAACTCTTCTTGCGTACAATTTTTGAGATCGGATTTGATGTCTTTAAGACTGGATGGTTTCATTTACTATTTTTCGGCAATACTTTAGCAACTACTTTCCTTCCTTTGTTGGAGGTTTTTTCAATTACTTTAACATAAATCAATTTGAAACGTCCGTTTTGACTATCTCTTTGCTCTACTTCAAAGTTGGGAATCGATTTTATTAAAGGAGTTAATTTTAAGAATCCATAATTCCGAGCATCAAAGTTTGGTTGTTTTTTTTGTAGTAAGCCTCCAACATCTCCAAGGAATGCCCATCCGTCATCATCTGCTAAATCACTTATACTATTAGTGATAAACTGTATAACTTTTTGAGTTACTGGTTCTTTTTCAATAATTTTATTTTCCTGATCACCGGTGTTTTCATTTTCATTTTCTTGCGACTGCTTTTTTAATATTTCAATGTATATGAATTTGTCACAGGCAACTATGAATGGATTTGGTGTTTTTCTTTCACCAATGCCATAGACTTGCATTCCTGCTTCGCGAAGTCGAGTCGCTAATCGGGTGAAATCACTATCACTAGAAACAAGGCAAAAACCATCTACTTTTTCTGAGTAAAGAATGTCCATTGCATCGATTATCATCGCTGAATCAGTGGCATTTTTACCCGTTGTATAACCGTATTGTTGAATAGGGGTAATGGCATTCTCTAATAAGAGATTTTTCCATTTGGTCAAATGAGGCTTTGTCCAATCGCCGTATATTCTTTTTATAGTTGGATTGCCGTATTTGGCTATTTCTTCCATCATCTCACTTATGTAAGCAGAAGGAATGTTATCGCCATCAATTAAGACGGCTAATTTAATGTCCATTTTATTGTGTTTGTTTAAAGGTACAGTTTTTCAGTGAAATCATAATAAGACTGCTTTGAACTAGATACTGCCAATAAGTGTTTTCTAAAATTGAATAAGTATGAAGGAATTGCCGTCTAAAAATGAATCCTAGCAGCACTAGGAAATGATATTAAATGGAAAAAGTGTGCGCAAAAAAATAAGGACTCGGAAACCGAACCCTTATTTTAGTTATTGCTTTTTATTATTGCCTTACCAATTGTAAGTAACCTTTTCCAGACACTTCGTCACCGTTTACACCAATTGCAGTGTATTTGTAGAAATAAGTTCCGTCTCCGGCTTCAGCTCCTCCAGGAGTTCTTCCATCCCAACCTTGGGGGCCAATTGGCGCCGTTAGGTCAAGGTTTTTGTCAAACATCACATTACCCCATCTGTTGGTAATTGTCAATTTAAATTCAACTGTAAAAGTTGTCTCGAAAAAGAATAAATCGTTAAAACCGTCACCATTTGGGGTAAAAACATTTGGATCTTCAACTATTGGAAAGGGGAAGATACAGTCACCGCTAGAAACGACTGCTGATGGATTATAATTTAAGGCATTTGGATTGGTACAACCACATACAACCACATCAATATTAATTGAAGAAGAGGAAGAACACGGTTGAGGCCCAGCAGTTGTCGCAATCAGTGTAACCGTTCCAGACGTGAAATATTGTTGCGTCTGAGACGATAAATTTGCGACACTCGCCGTGTTGCCATTGCCAAAGTCCCATTCGTAAGTAGAAGTATTTTGACTAGTATTTGTGAATGTCACTTGCATCCCTGCACAACCATCAGTTACGGAGGCTGTGAAAGAGGATGTTGGTGGAGCAATATTATCAACATAAACACTATCCAAGTCATTACAAACATCATCTGTAACAGTAAAATAATACCAACCTGAACCTATATTATTCCAAGACGTTGAAGCAATTGAATCTCCAATTCCCGTTGTGATATAGTTCAATGAATCTTCCCATTGGAATAGAGCTGGTCCAGTATTTCCTCCTACAGTTGCTACTACTTCACCTGTTGAATTACAAGCCTGTGAAGGTGATGAAGAAACGCTTGTAACATTCAACAACTTGTTGATACTGAATACACAGTTTTAGTAATCGAGTATCCACATGCATCTGTTGCTGTTACTGTGTAAGGAATATTTTCGTTATCAAGTCCTGATGATGTTAACCAACTTGTGTTTCCTGTATTACCTGTCGACCAAAGATAAGTCGTTGGTGCTTGTGCTCCCGTTAAGCCGGTAACCGTCGCCAAAATTGAATCTCCAGGACAGAACTTCTCTAAAGTATCTGGTAAATTAAAATTCAAGAGGTTATTGTTTGTTACTATCAATATAACACTATCAGAACGTGTATATCCGCATGCATCTGTAAATGTCATGTAATAAGTAATACTGTCAGGAGCGATTCCATTTCCTGCTAACTGAGCAAAACTTAAAGTGCTTATCGTTGTGCCAGCAGCATTTGTCCAGTTGAAACTTACTGGAGCCGTAGCATTTGCCAAAGCAGTAACTGGTGTAGGAACAGTTCCTAGTGGACAAATTGTTGTGACATAATCTGCTAAGCTGTAAGTGATATTATCAATTATCGTATGTGTAATGAAAATACTATCCGAAGTCGTACAAACGTTATCAGTGACAGATATATAATACCAACCTGAAGCAGCACCTGTAACGCTACTTGTTGCTGAAACTTGTCCACCATTCGCGTTTGACCATACATATGTGATTGGACCTTGATTGCCCCCGACAATTGCTGTTGCAGAACCGTTGTTTGCACAATTCAATTGTGGGTTCATAAGAATATTACTCACATCTAAAGTTTGATTGACGTTTAACACAATACTATCAGTTTGAACGTATCCACAATTGTCGGTTACATCTACGTAGTACCAAATTGCGTCGGGCGTTATTCCTTGACCAGAAAGACCAGCAGAGGCACCTGTGGAAATTGGAGTTGCTGATGGAGGTAGTGTCCAAGCATAAGAAACAGGTAAACTTGCACCTATTATGGAATTAATCCCAACTGTTGTAGATGCATTTGGACAATAAACATTTGCAGAAGGAGCTAGGTTGAATTGGAAGTTCCCATCGTAAAAGTCAATATGAACTGAATCGGAAACACACTGTTGATTTCCAAGAGTATCAAAAACTATAGCAACAAAACTTGTATCCGTTGTTGGCGTAATCCAAAATGAAGTTGTGTCTGTTAAACCGGTACTCCAATTTACGACAGTAGAGGTTCCACAAGGAGCAGCAGTCGCGTTTATAATGACGTTTTCTAATCCCCAGTTATCACAACATGATCCTGAAGTAGAAAGTTGAGTCCATCGAAACATAGTATTGGTTGACAATGCAGCTAAAGGAATTGGCACTGTATATGCATTCCAAGTCGTGAAAGGAGTTACTCCAGATGCACCAGGAGTTGTAGTGCCTGGATTAGCAGGTAATATTGAACCATTTGGAGCATAGTAAATAATGTCCAGCCAAGTTGCGCCGTTATTCAAGCTATATTGTAAACTAACACCCTCATTGTACTGATCTGGACCTTCGCAAGGTGAAGATCCACCTTGAACAGAATAAATCATATTGAACATTATAACCCCGCCACACGTGATGTTAAATCCAGCTGTCGTAATTCCTGGATAAGACCCAGCAGTTGCTGTTGACGCCCAATAATATGGAGTATAGTTAGGACTAGGTCCGCAAGGAGATGAGAAAAAAGTTGTTCCAGTTGTCGACCATCCCGTAGGTAAAGTACTTGAGTTAAAGTTGAATGACTGTCCCGCGCCTAATAAATTCGCAGTGGCTTGAACAAAAACAGAATCACCTGGACATATAGTAGTATCCATAGGTGTAACAAAGACGATACAATTTGGATTTTGAGCAATTGCTCTAATCGAGACGATAAAAGTAAATATCGAAATTAAGATTATTAATTTTTTCATAATTGAATATTAATCGATTTTTAAATTTGTGATAGCTACTTTTTCAAAATTCCATCCTCCACTAAAATTTTGATTGCGGATGCTATGTGCCATTCCATTTTGAGTGAAAGAACAATCTTCCACCAAAATTCCGTTTGCTGGAATTTTTTGTGTAAAAAACGATTCGTCACCACTGTCACAGCCATTACAACCTTCTGTATATTCTATTACAAAATTGTAAGCAATCTCAACTTCTTGGTTGGTGTTGTTTACAATTTTCAAAAAAGCAATATCAAAAGGTTTTGGAGTTTGTTCTGACATCATGCACGGTTCAACTTTAGCAAAAATTTGAATGCCTTCTTTTTCTTGTAGAAGTTGCCATTCGTTTGATAAGTTTCCTAGATTTTGTGCCATAAAACTGGCGCTTGAAAATAAACAAGCAATAAATAAAATCGCCTTCATAAATTTTAGTTTTTTCATATTTTGAAATAA
>JBDNIA010000442.1:0-3441 GCA_041688525.1 Crocinitomicaceae bacterium
ATCAATCAGCAGTATTTTCACGGATTTTTGCCTCAAAATTAGTAAACTTGCACAAAGTTTCAAACTGGCATGAAAAACGCAATTTCAATACCTGGAGCACCTGCTCCTTTAGGTCCATATTCTCAAGCAATTGTTAAACATAACACCTTATATGTTAGTCGGCAAATCCCTTTAAACCCAATCTCAGGAGAATTGGTCTTGGATTCCATCGATTCGTCAACGCTCCAGGTAATGGAAAATATTAAATCTTTAATTTTAGCTGCTGGATTTGAAATGTCGGATATTGTGAAATGTAGTATTTTTTTAAAGTCCATGGATGATTTTACAGTCGTCAATGCCAGATATGCTGAATATTTCGCAAATGAACCTCCCGCGCGCGAAACCGTTGAAGTTTCTAACTTACCTTTGAATGTCCCAATAGAAATTAGTTGCATAGCCATAAAATAGGTCTGTAGATTTGTCGCAAACATATCCATATAAAATAAGTGTAATTATCGTTAATTACAACGTTGAATTCTTCCTTGAACAATGCTTGAATTCTGTTAAAGAAGCACTTCGAGATGTCAATGGAGAAGTATTCGTTGTGGATAATTTTTCTATCGATGGCTCTGTGGAGATGGTTCAACAAAAATTTCCTGAATTTCATTTAATTGCCAATAAGATTAATTCCGGCTTTTCCAAAGCAAACAATCAGGCATTGAAAATTGCAAAAGGAGAATACATTCTTTTGCTCAATCCGGATACAGTTGTGGAAGAAGATTGCTTTCTGAAGGTAATTCAATTCATGGACGAACACAAAATTTGTGGCGGTCTAGGAGTTAAAATGGTGGATGGTAAAGGAAGATTTTTGCCTGAATCAAAACGTGGATTACCCACTCCGGCTGTTGCTTTCTGGAAAATATCAGGTTTGGCAAGTTTATTTCCAAAATCAAAATTATTTGGACAATATCACCTTGGATTTTTAGACACCCACAAAACGCATGAAATAGAAATACTCAGTGGTGCCTTCATGCTGATGCGCAAAACTGCTTTAGATAAGGTCGGTTTTCTTGACGAGGCTTTTTTTATGTACGGAGAAGATATTGATTTATCTTACCGAATAACGCAAGGTGGGTTTAAAAATTATTATTTCCCCGAAACATCTATCATTCACTATAAAGGGGAGAGCACAAAAAAGAGTTCTGTAAACTACGTCTTAGTTTTCTATAAAGCTATGGTTATTTTTGCAAAGAAACATTTCTCACATAAAAACGCAAAACTCCTTTCTTTCTTTATTTACTCTGCCATTTACCTTAGAGCTAGCATTGCAATCACAGTAAGAATAGTTGAAAAAGTGATACTGCCTTTTGTAGATGCTCTATTAATATTTTTGGGTTTGTATTCGCTTACCAACTATTGGAAAATGTCGAATATCGAGTTTCCAAATTTCACCTTTGAAATTGCCCTCCCTCTATACACCATTGTTTGGCTTATAAATTTGTACTATCAAGGTAATTATGATAAACCTTTCAAATTTTTGAATTCTATTAAAGGAATAGTTCTTGGAACCTTAATTCTACTTGTCATTTATGCCTTGTTATCCAAAGAATATCAATTCTCCCGGTTATTCATATTAATCGGAGCGGGATGGGCATTATTTTATATTCTTATCTCAAGAATATTCATGCATCTGTTTTTTGGAAAGTCTTTTGGCTTGTCAAAAATTAAAAATAAAAGTTTTGCAATTGTAGGTAGTCTCGAAGAATCGCATCGCGTGGAAAAACTTTTAAAACAAACAAATCGAAACGCCTTCGAAATATTTCGTGTTTCAGCAAATACGGAAAGACAAGCTGATCAAATAGGAACTATTGACCAATTAGATCAAATTGTTTATATAAATAGTTTGAACGAAGTAATATTTTGCGCTAAAGACTGCTCAGTAAATAATATTATTGAATGGATGATGCGATTAGAAGGTGATCATATAGATTTTAAAATTGCCCAACCTGAAACAGTCTTCTTAATAGGCTCTAACTCGATAGACACTGCGGGCGATTTATACCTTATGCAAGTCAACAAAATTGAAGAACCCAAAAACAAAAGACTCAAGCGACTATTTGATTGTTTAGCCACTCTTTCATTACTTTTTTTATCTCCGTTTATAATTTGGAAATACAAAAATAAAGGTCGGTGGTATCAAAATATGTTCATGGTTTTATGCGGAAAGTACTCTATTGTCGGTTATTTATAATTAAGCAACCCACTAAATCCCTTGTTACCTACAATTAAATACGGAATACTCTCGCCTTCGGATGCGCACAAAACATCATCTGATAGTCAAGTAAACAAACGAAATTTGCTCTATGCAAGAGACTACAGTATTGTTAAAGATTTAAAGATATTAAAAACTTGTTGGGGAAAACTTGATAAACTCCTAAATTAACAAGGACTTTAAAAATATAAATTTGTATTAATTAAAAGATAGGGCTAAAACATTATGGCACAAATCGAGATTAGACTTCCAAAGATGGGAGAAAGTGTTACAGAAGCAACCATTACAAATTGGTTGAAAAACGTCGGCGACTCAGTAGAAATTGATGAGCCTTTGGTTGAAGTTGCAACCGACAAAGTTGATAACGAGTTGCCATCGGAAGCCGGTGGAGTGCTTATAAAGCGTTTATTCGAAAAAGATCAAGTTGCTCAAGTTGGGGATGTAATTGCAATAATCTCGACAGATGGAGATGTCTCTGCTCCAATTGATGTAACATCAAATTCAGCAAATACAGCTCAAGAAGTAGATAGTCAAATAAAAGTTGTGAATTCTAGTACAAATGGAACAACTATTCCAACTATATTGGGTAAGCAAAGTGCATCTGGAAAATTCCTATCACCTCTCGTGAGAAGTATTGCGGAAAAAGAAGGTGTTAGTAATCAAGAGTTGGATAAAATTTCAGGTACAGGTCAAGCTGATCGTGTTACGAAAAAAGATATTCTTTATTATCTCGATAATCGCCGCTCAGGCGGAGTTGTTGCGGCCGTTGAAGAAAATTTAACACCGACCAACTCAAGTCCAATAAATCCAGTCGCTAAAACACCAGCAAGCGGAGGAAGTAATTTCTTGAGTAATATCAAAGAACCTATTGTCTTGCCAATGCCAGGTGATGAAATTATTGAAATGGATAGAATGCGAAAATTAATCGCAGACCATATGGTAATGTCTGTTCATGTTTCCCCTCACGTTACCTCTTTTGTAGAAGCAGATGTTACAAATATCGTTAACTGGAGAAATAAGACAAAAAAAGACTTCGAAAAACGTGAAGGTGAAAACCTTACATATACACCAATTTTCATGGAGGCTATTGTCAAAGCAATCAAAGATTTTCCAGGCGTCAATGTAGCTGTTAGTGGAAATACTATTATCCAACGTAAAAACATTAATCTTGGAATGGCGACTGCCTTGCC
>JBDNIA010000443.1:0-2724 GCA_041688525.1 Crocinitomicaceae bacterium
CGTTTCAATGTTCGTCCAGAAGGATTCCCAAGCGTTTCCAAAGTTTTGACAAAAAAAGACATTCTTCGTTTTAGAGAAGTCGTGAAAGAAATTTACCTCGACGAAAAAATTGAACAATACATTATCGATATCGTTTTTGCCACTCGAACACCTGAAAGTTACGGACTAGGATTCTTGGAGCCGTTAATTTCTTTCGGTTGTTCTCCGCGAGCAAGTATCAATTTAGCCCTGACAGCAAAAGCACATGCATTCTTGCAAAATAGAGCATTCGTTATTCCCGAAGACGTTCGTGCGGTTGCGCCAGATGTTATTCGGCACAGAATTGGTTTGACGTATGAAGCAGAAGCGGAAAACATGTCGGCAACAGATATTTTAAGTAAAATTATTGGAAGAGTTCAAGTTCCATAAACACAATCCATGGACGCCAAAGCGATTTTTGAAAAAATCAAACTCCTCGAAATAAGAACAAGAAGCCTGACAAAGCAGATGAGCTCCGGAGAATACCATTCGGCATTCAAAGGGCGTGGCATGACTTTTTCTGAGGTTCGCGAATACCAAACTGGCGATGAAATTCGAACAATCGATTGGAATGTCACAGTTCGATTCAATGAACCATTTGTTAAGGTTTTTGAAGAAGAGCGTGAGTTAAATGTCATTTTGGTAATTGATGTTTCCAGTTCGCAAAATTATGGGATTTACGAAAAAAGCAAAAAAGAACTAGCCCTTGAACTGGCCGCTGTCCTCTCTTTTTCCGCCATAGGAAATAACGACAAAGTAGGTTCTATTTTCTATTCCGATAAAATGGAGAAGTACATTCCACCAAAAAAAGGGCGAAAACATGCCTTAGTTATTTTGCGTGAATTGTCGGAACAAAATGCTGAAAAACGTAAAACAAATTTGGTGGAAGCCCTGAAATTTGTTCGAAATACAGAGAAAAAAAGATCGGTTGTTTTTGTTATAAGTGATTTCATCGATGAAAATGCTTACTTGGATGCCTTATCGCATACTCGCAAAAGACACGACGTGGTTGCCATCAAAATTTCGGACGATTTAGAGCAACATTTACCAAATCTGGGTATTGTTCCACTTCAAAACGTAGAAACAGGTGAATGGAATTGGTACAATACCTCAAACCCTGAATTCCGAGGAGCATACACGCTGCAATTTGAAGAAAATAAAAAGAAATTTCTTGTTGAACTGAGAAAACGAGGTATTGATTCTATAGAAATAACAACACAAGACGATTATTACCGTTCACTTGTCCAACTTTTTCACCAACGCCGAGGATGACAAAACAACTCATTATTTCCCTGTTGATTGGCCTAATGTCCAACTTTGTTTCTGCCCAAAAAGCAGAAAGCAGACTCAGTTTGAATTCAGTCTCTGTAGGCGAAGAATTCACTTTTTCTTTTGAACTAGAATGCGCTGAAAAAGATAATATTAGCTATTTACCTGAAAAGAAAAGTTTAATTGCACTCCGCGCTAAAAACCAAAAAGAGGCTCCAGATACTTTAAAACTAGAAGTCCTCTCCCCTTTCAAATCGAAAAAGGAAAATATTCAAGGGAAAACATATTGGCGAGGAGATTACTCGCTAATTTGCTTCGATACGGGTTACTTGATTATTCCTCCAACAAAAGTTCTGATTAATGGAAAACTATTTGAAATTCCGCCGGCTCTGCTTCGCGTAAATTTAGTCGCAAAAAACAAAAACATCGACCTCTACGATATAGAAGAAAATTTTGCAATCATACCCGAAATCGGCTGGTTGGTTTGGTTTAAAACAGTTGGTCTATGGCTGTTACTTTTAGCAAGTATTCTTATTTTAATTTACTTTACCTTTTTCCGAGGAAAGAAAAAAGAGTCTGCTGAAATTCCAGAACAAATATTCAATTCACATGAAAAAACCAGAAAAGCTCTAAATTCTTTGATGGAAAAACAAATGTGGCGCAAGAACTTGGAAAAAGAGCATTTCACCGAACTTTCCTTAATCATTCGAGAATTTCTCAATGAAGAATACGATAATCGTTTCGAAGGAAAAACAAGTTTCGAGATTCAATTGATTTTGAGAAATGAACACTTTTCATCGACACAATTAAATAACTTAGGACTGATATTAAATGTTTCCGACATGGTAAAATTTGCTAAATCATCTGTTGAAGAAGTAGGTATTCAAGCTATTTATCAAAAAGCGGTTGAATTTGTGAACGAAACGAATAAAAATTAATGCTTAGTAACTGGAATATATGGCCATTTTCTTACACCTACCTGCATCCGCAATGGTTTTGGCTCCTTCTCGCCTTACCTATTTTTGCGTATTTACTTTTTAAAAAAGAAAATAAGAACTCATTTTCAGCACAAATAACTCAAAATCCCGGTCGAGAGAAGAACGCACTTAGATGGGTAAAAACTTTTAGAGAATCTTTGATTTATCTCAAATTATTGATCTTCACACTTCTCGTTTTTGCTTTATCCGGTCCTTTTTCTTGGAACAAGGATGAGGAACCGTAGGAAGACTATAAAAATGGAATTGATATTGTCATAGCTATGGATGTTTCTCTCTCCATGTACGCCCGTGATTTTTTACCGAGTCGTTTGGATGCCGCCAAAAGAGTGGCGATAGAATTCGTTCAAGGTCGACGAGGAGATAGAATTGGTCTAGTCGTATATGCTGGCGAGGCCTATACATCTTGCCCGCCAACTTTAGATTATAAAGTATTGAAAGA
>JBDNIA010000062.1:0-14102 GCA_041688525.1 Crocinitomicaceae bacterium
AATTTAAAAGTTTCGAGTCTTTTGGGTTGTAAAACCAGCTATTCGGTAATATTCCTTCTGTAGCGAAATTACCACCAGAAATTACTGTTTTTATATTATTTTCAGCTGCAATTCTATGCAGGGCACCCGGAATGGCAATGTCTGTTGGTATTTCTATTTCGACGATTGATGCTTTAAGAAAGGAGAGTTGCAAATCTTTAAATTCAGCCCAATTAAGGACATAGCTTTGGTAATCGATACCTAATTTACCACAAACATTTTTGATGTTTTGCACCGCTTCTTCGGAATTCCAACCGTTGTCTAAATGCACCGCCAGAGGTCGTAAGCCTAGTTTTTTGCATTGGTAAGCGACATATGAACTATCAACTCCACCGCTTACGCCAATTAAACAATCGTATTCGTTATTTTTACCTATCTCTGCAATTTTCTCAACCCAGTCAGTAAGTTGCCTATCACTTTCTTCACCTATGTAAGAGCGTTTTGCTGTTTTAGTTAAAAATTCGTTGCAATGATTACAATTTCCGTGCTCGTCAAATGCGATAAAAGGGTCACTTGTATCCATTACACAGCGTTGACAAATTTGATATTCTCTATCTGGCATTTAGGAATTTTTTATAAGATAAAATTACGGGATATTTCTGTTTTATCAGGATAATTAACGAGTACTCCGCGTTTTTTACTTTGGAAAATAAATAAACTGCCAGCCGCCATCGCACTCGCATTTCCTACAACTTTGGCAGTCTTTAAATCTTCAAAGGTTCCAGCACCACCTAAGGCAACGACAGGAATTGTTACTGCATTCGAAATCTCTGAGATTAATGTGAGATCGTATCCTTCCATCGTCCCGTCTTTATCAATTGATTGGATAATTATTTCTCCTGCACCTTTTTTTTCCATTAATTTCGCGAATTCCAAGGCAATAGTTGCTTGATTTGGAACCGTTCATTGTATATGTTTTCTGTTTTCCGAAGAAATTTTTTTTAACATCTATGCAAATGCAAATGGTCGAAGAGCCGAAACTTTCAACTGCTCGAGCAATAAATTCTGGATTTTCAAAGGCTGCTTCGGAGATAATTACTTTTTCTGCTCCAGCGGCGATTAGTTTTTGAATGTCATCAATGGTGCGAATTCCTCCTCCTACTGCAAAAGGCATATTTGTTTCTTCTGCCAGCGTTTTCACAAAGTCTAAAGAGATTAATCGCTTTTGCCTCGAAGCTTCAATATCTAGAAAAACTAATTCGTCGGCCTTTAGGTCGTTGAATATTTTTACGGCATTAATTGGATCACCAATATATTTATGATTTTTGAATTGAATGGATTTCACCAAAGCTTTTTCTTTAATCAACAAAATGGGTATGATGCGTGGACGAAACATACTTACAATTCAATGAAATTTTTAAAAACTTGGTTACCAGCATCATGACTTTTCTCAGGATGATATTGCATCCCAAAAATATTTTCTTTTTGAAAACCAGAAACAAACGAATAATCGTAAGTCGTCGTGTTTATAGCCAAATTATCATCAACCAATTCTACGTGAAACGAATGAACAAAATAAAATTCAGCATCTTCTGCAATGTTTTTCATCAAAGGAGAATTATTTCGAAGTGCAACTGAATTCCACCCTATATGAGGAACTTTAAATTTAATCGGGTCGCTAACCATGAATCTTTTTACTTTTCCTTCAATCCACGAAAGTCCTTGAGCCTTTCCCTCTTCGCTCGACTCACACATCAGTTGCATTCCCAAGCAAATCCCTAAAATTGGAATCTTCTTCTCAAATGCTAGCCGATTTAAAACAGGTCTTAAGCCTAATTGATCTATATTTCCTATGGCTTTAGTGAAATTACCCACACCAGGAAGAATTAACTTGTCAGCTCTTAGAATTTCGTCGGGATTCGACGAAACGAACGAAGCGACTTTCAATTGGTCTAATTTTCGTTTCACGGAGTTCAAATTCCCCATTCCATAATCCACAATGACAATCTGCTGCGACATAAGTGCGAAGATAAGTAAAACGTTGTAGTGATTGAATTTAGATTAACAAATAGATTTTATCAAGTTGGCTAATTTTTCGGTTTGAATTTTTCGAGAGTAGTTTTCAACGTTTATGGAGTGGCATTCGATTTGGCCAGTAGCACTAAATTCCTCCCAAAGATCTGTCAAAACAGTTTTTAAATCATCTGCATCTTTCACGGCAATACCGGAGTTGGTTTCGGCGATAAGATCGGCTTGGAGTTGGTTGCTTTGGTCTTCAAGTTCTGATATAGGAAAAGTAATTTGTTTTAATTGATTGGCCTGATTATCGTTTGTGAAACAGAGTATTATTTTTCGTTTTAATCCGATATACTCAAAAATTTTTGTTCCCATAAAGGAATAATAATTAAACAAGAGAAGAGCATTGCATTCTGAAACTTTTTCAAGTAAAATTGCATTGGGAAGTTTAGAAATAAATTTAGTAATTAAGACAATATTGGGGAATTCAGATTTGATTTTCTCTGATATGCTTTCGCTTTGGTTACAGCCGAAGAATATAAATTCTACGCGCACGAACTTCTTATCAGAGATGTATTCTGAAATGGTTTTGAGAAAATGATCTATCGGATTCCAAGGTAAAATAGATCCAATCATCGCAATTCTTAGAATATCATTTTTTTGACTTGTGCAATTGGCTTGTGCAATGGATAAGGGGTCATATCCATTCGGTAAAATCAAGAAATTGACGTGAGCAACGACGGATTCTATATTTCTTTTTATAAATTCAGACACGGTTACTATTCCTGTCGCTAGTGGAACTGTCTTTTTTTCAAAAAACTTATTCCAAGCTTTTTGAATTGGTTTGTTTTGACGTTCAAAAATTGTAGACCAAGCATCCCTGTAATCAGCAATCCAGGGGACATTGTGTTTCGAAGAAAGTTTTGCCGCGTAATGAAATAAAATAAATGGGTCACCAGTTGCAATTATGCAATCAACTTGATTTTCTGACAGGTATTTTTTTGCTTCTTTGAAAATTTCAGCTTTTGGACCAATTGTAAAAATGAACTGGAAAAATTCATAGTAAGCGGTAATAAGTTTCCGGATTAAACGAAAACGCGAATAACCATA
Source organism: Crocinitomicaceae bacterium (assembly GCA_041688525.1). Lineage (GTDB taxonomy): Bacteria > Bacteroidota > Bacteroidia > Flavobacteriales_D > Crocinitomicaceae > UBA2040. Next base: position 3,106 of record JBDNIA010000062.1, read on the forward strand.
TTTAATTAATAATCTATTGGATAAGTTTGGAGAATATACGGATCTAATAATTTTTCCTTTGTCAGAAATTTCAATTTGAGTAAACCTAGAGTCACTCGCTTCGACATAGTCCAAGGCATTCTTGTGCTTATTATTCCACTGACGTGTAATTACAGTGGGCTCAATATCGAATTCATAAAAATAGTCATACCAGCTTTTCGGGCGAAGTGCTCCTACGGAAATGTAAGGAGGGAAATCGTATGCGAGGATGAGAACTTTTTTCAATAGGATACAAATGAATAAGAGAGACAAAGATACGAATTCGTAAGAAATACATTTCAATGTGCTTCTGCGCAAGAGATGTTACGTTATTGTGGTTACTTTTGTTTTAAATGAAGACAAAACTATTTCTTTTTACATCAAGTTTTCCGTTTGAATCAGGGGAAACTTTTCTGGAAACGGAAATTATATATTTGGCAAATAATTTTGATGAAGTTATCGTCGTTTCGTCCAGTATCGATGTTCAACAAACAAGAATTTTACCTCATAACTGTAAAGTTCAAAAGATTGACGTACGTTTGAGTCAATTACAAAGGATATTTTCTATTCTTTTTGTGTTTAACATGCTTTTTTGGAAAGAATTAAAGGTTGTTCACACCATTTATAAGCAGAAATTAACAAAGGGAATTCTGTCAACAATGTTCATTTCGTTTTCTAAAGCAAAAAAAGTTGAAAAATATTCAAAACAACTTATTGAAATCTCAAAGCCTGAAGCAAAACTATATTTATACAGTTACTGGTGCGATGATTTGGCAATTGGCTTGTCGATGGCACAAAAAAATAATCCTACTATAAAAACATTCTGCCGAGTTCACGGATGGGACGTATATTTTGATCGAAGTGAAGTTGGATATTTACCTTTTCGTCATTTTATAGCGAATAATATAAAAAGTATTTTTTCTATTTCAGAAGATGCTTTGGCTTATATCGCGAATGTTTGGAAAGTAAAAAGTGCTGAAAACATGATATTATCAAGACTCGGCATTGCAGAACAAGACAAAATAGAGCATATTCAAAACAAGCTATTTACAATTGTTAGTTGTTCTAATTTAATTGCAGTGAAGCGAGTAGACCTTCTAGCAGAAGCTATAAAGTTGCTTGATGGAAAATTTCCTATAAGTTGGATTCATATTGGTGATGGTCCAGAACGACAGAAAATTGAATCTATTATTTCTAATCTTTCAACTTCGATAGAAATAAAGTTAATGGGTCATTTGAAAAATGCGGAAGTTTTTGAAATTTATAAAAATGTACAACCGGATGTTTTTATAAATGTTAGCCATTCTGAAGGCGTTCCTGTATCTATAATGGAAGCTATGTCCTTTGGAATAGCAGTAATTGCAACAAATGCAGGAGGGAATAGTGAAATTGTGAATAAGAAAAATGGGTTGTTGTTACCTCATAATATTGATGAATTTTCTCTGGCCAAACATATTTATGATTTTAAAAATTCTCCAATTAAAAGCATTTCGTCTAAGCAGAATGAAAGTTTTAAAACGTGGTTAGAAAAGTATAATGCCGAATTAAATTATAAGGAGTTTGTAAATCAAATTAATCAACTTTAGGATATGTTTCAACTGATCAATTTCCTTGTGCGCTTCGCCCTGTTTTTATGACGAAAAAGTAACGAATCCATTTTTACTTTCATTCATCAGATTGCGGTTGCCATAGTTCAAAAAAAGCCATCCTAGTGAATGCTTCTTGTAGTTCTAAACCAAATGCTTCGTCTAGAGCAGTGTTGAGGGAAAAATTAGCAAAACAAAAAAAGTAGAGCAATTATTCTTACTAATCTAAATTTTCCTTGCCTTGAAGGTTTATTAAGAAAGCAATGATTGATAAAATTCAATTAATTCATCCGTTTTTGGCCCAATTGCAAAACGCGAGGCAAATTCTTGTGCATTTTTTGAAAGTTCACTATAAAGAGAAGCATCGGTTCTTAGTTGCTCGATTTTATCCGCAAATAAGTGAGGGTTTTGTTCTTCGAAGATGTAACCGTTTTTACCATTAAGAACTAAATCCGCGTTCCCTTTACCATTTAAAATAATACAGGGTAAACCAGAGGCCATGGCTTCCAATAGCACAAGACCAAACGGCTCATAATATGCTGAATGCAAATAAATATGTCCTTCATTTAGCCATTGTTCTACATTATCGACATTTCCTCTCAGAAATACAGATTTCTGTAAATCTAAATTATTGACAAGTAATTGTATTTTTTCTTTTTCAGCCCCAAGACCGAATAGATTCATTTCAAACTCTATTTTTCTATCCCGCAATTCTTGGGCAATTCCAATCAAAAATTGTTGATTTTTATAAATCGCAAATCGACCAATATTTATCAATTTTAATTTTCCTGCAGGAATTTCCGCAGCTCTATTCGGGTTGTTGAATCTATTAAAGTCGAAACCATATTGTATCAACTGAAGGTTGCCGCGAATGCGCCTTGGTAAGTTTTTATCATAATAGTTGAAAGTATCGATAGAGTTTGCTATGAAATAGCAATTTTTAGATTTACCATATTTTCTAAAATAGAGTAATTGTTTTTCAAAGAAATTGGTAATAAGTGATTTAGTAAACAAGGTTTTATGATTAAATTTTTTAAATTCAATCATGTTGTTGTGTCCATGTGTCACATAACATATTTGATTATTAACATAAAGCGAAGAATAGATTTCAGATTGAAAAAGATTAGTATGAATAATGTCAGGCTGAAATTGCTCGACAATGTCTTTGTACACACTTGAATCAAAATTCACCTTTTTAGACAAAGAAGGAACATAAGGACCACCTAATACTGTGTAAGTCAGATTTTTTGTCAGGTATTCGTATTCATTTTTTTCCTCTAGAACAAGTAATTTGAAACTAATATCATTTCTGGTCAATAATTCATTACATAAATCAATCACAAATCGTTCAGCTCCTCCTTTGGCTAGAGAGTTTAAAATAAATAATACTTTCATTCAATGTTTATATTTGGGATACTCAAATCTGTACGGACTAAAAAATGCAAATATAACTAAATGATAATTTCCCATCTCCTCATTTTAACTTTCAATTTAATACTTAAAACAATATCCTGTATTCTCGAATTATTTCCTTTTATTCGGAAAAATACCACGTTTATTAATTTTAATACCGTAGCTTAAATCTTCTGCGTCAGCATAGCATACTTGACTTTTTTCTTCCCAAGGTGCTGCTATATCGTCGTGCCTCCATTTACTTGATTTGAAATTCATAAAATGTAGATACATAAATTTTCTGTCATCTCTATCGTTGCGAATAGTACCATCTTGATAAATCCAATTAGATGGTTGATCGTCATTCAGACTACCGTCTGTCCATGGTTTTGGCAAAAAGGGTGTTGTGAATTGCTCAACCATATACATTTTGCTGATTTTTTTTCGCTTAAACCAGCGACTAATAGGATTTTTTAAATCAATTTTATATTTATCTTTTATTTTGTCGAACAAGGTGTCGGTATAAGCCCGGGATATACCAAGTTCATCTATACCAACAAATTTAGGATTGTTTAAAGCTTTTTCCCAATGATAGATTTTTTTGAATTTGGTCCTGTTTTCTTCGTTGTTCGCAAACAATGCAAAATGACCAGATATTCGATCCGTATGGGTCGAAAATACGGTGTGATTTTCCAAAATTTCTGGCGTATAAAAAGAAAGAACGTCTCCAAGTAAAAGATCGATATCCATCCATCCATAATAAGCGTAGTTTTCAATTTCTTTGGCATGGATTAATCCAAAAAGAGGCCGTAAATCACATATTTTGTAAGCATTTTGAATATTAATTGGGCTTGGAATTATTGCTTGAGCATTTTCAACATAGGTACCGAAACTCATTTTTTTGAAATAAACATTTGGCGCAGAAAAGGAATCTGTTTCACAATCAGTAAAGAATACAAAATCTAATTTCGGATTTCTCTTTAAACTTTCAAAAAAAAGGGGATACCACTCCGGAAATTTGCCGAAATAGGGAATTAGAAGGATGATATTATTAATATTTTTCATTTTTTAATACTGAAAAAATGAATTCTTTTTGAACAATGGAGCTAATATTGGCAGTTTGAATTTCATAAATATTTCCCGAGTCTATTTCCAAAGTAATATCTTCTTCAACATAGTCTTGCTCAATTCCATTTCCAGACAGCCAAACACCAATCTTATAGAAACCAGGTGAGAGTCCGATTTTATCTAAGTGAAATTGATAAGTCGCATCCTCCTGATAAAAGATGGGTGTAGTATAATAATAGGTGCTCAATTGGAAAATAGTATTATTTAATTGATCAAAAACAAAGATGGAAATCTCTATTTTACCAGAAAAACCTTCATTTTGAGCTATTTTAAGCTGAATGCTAAATTCTGAGGAAGGCAAGTAGTTATTTTGATTTATTTGGACTGAATCAATAAAAATTTGATGCAGACCTCTTTTTCTAGTTTTATAATCTGATGTATTGAAAATCAACTTTTTTTCAGCGCCCATTGAGTTATATTTAGAAATTGCGTCGTTTATTGAACCATTAAACGCGACTTCGCCTTTTTCAATCAAAATCCCATGGCTACATAGATTTTTTACAGCGGCCATGTTATGACTTACAAATAAAACGGTTCTGCCGGTTTTAGCAACTTCATCCATTTTCCCTAAACACTTCTTTTGAAATTCTGCATCTCCAACCGCTAATACTTCGTCAATAATTAAGATTTCAGGTTCTAGATGAGCTGCCACCGCAAAGGCGAGGCGAACATACATTCCTGACGAATAATGTTTTACGGGCGTATTAATAAATTTTTCTATTCCTGAAAAAGCTACAATTTCGTCTAATTTTGATTTTACCTCCTTGCGACTCATTCCGAGTATTGTACCGTTTAGGAATATATTTTCTTTTCCGGTAAGTTCTGGATGAAAACCTGTTCCTACTTCGAGCAGTGAAGCAACACGACCGTGTATTTCAATTTTCCCTTCAGTTGGTTTAGTAATTTGAGAAATTAGTTTTAATAAGGTACTTTTCCCAGCTCCATTTTTTCCTATGATTCCAACAACCTCGCCTCTGGGAATGTTGAAGCTGACATTCCTGAGAGCCCAAAAATCTTCACCTTTTTTGGCACTACTTTTAAAAGCATTGGCAAGAGCAGAACGCAATGTGCCCTCCTTCTGAGTCCCTATGCTGTATTTTTTTCCTAAGTTCGATATTTTTATTGCCGTTTCACTTTCCATCTTTATACGTAGTCCGCCATTTCAGACTCTACTTTTTTGAAATACATTAAGCCAGAAATAAAAAGAAGAAGAACAACAGTAAATGAAATTAGAATCATATTGCTTGGTGGTTCGCCCCCAAAGATACTCCATCGAAAACCTTGAACTACTCCTGCCATAGGGTTTAAATAATAAATTGATTCTGCCCATTTTGGTAAACGGGTTGAAACCAATTCAGAAGGATAAGCAACCGGTGTTGCAAATAAGCCAATTTGAACGAAAAAAGGCACAATATGTTGAAAATCTCTAAATCGAACAGTCAGCGCACTTAACCAAATACCCACTCCTAACGCTGATAAAATACCAAATAACATGAAAATAGGGGCGAGAAAAATTGTATTTGCTGGTGGAATTTGATAATAAATCATTAATACAATTAAGATGCCAATTGTAATACCAAAATCAATCAACCCAACCAAAGCCTTCGAAAGAGGGATAATTAACCTAGGAAAGTATATTTTCTTTACCATGTCTTGATTTTGTATAATAGAAACACCTGAATTGGTCATGACGTAGGAAAAATAGGTCCACATACTTAGTCCACAAACTGCAAAAATGATATAAGGAATGTCTGTTTTTACGCCCGCGAATTGATTAAAGACTAGTGTTAACATTAATAGTGTGACGATTGGTTGCAAAAATGCCCACAGGAAACCGATAGTCGTTTGTGCATAACGTACACGGAAATCTCGCCATGATAGCGTCCAAAACAGATCCTTGTATCGAATTAACTCACGAAAATCGGGAAATATTTTATTTTTATTGGAGTCGATGACTTTAGTGTCCATGCTTTTCTGATTGGTAATCGAATGATAAATTTAGTGTATTTAGCTTAACTCTTTGTTTCCTTGCTCTTTTTTTACGTTGGTTGAAATTCCTATGAGTAAAATAAAAAATGGCAAAATTGGCGCTTTAAAGCGAACTAGAACGCCAAATAAGCCCGAAGTAAAGCCAATGGAGAAACCCAAAATTATAATGAAAACTAAACTAAAAGTTAATAGTTCACTTTGACTAATTATTTTGATTTTTTCTTTTGAAGACTTTGATAGAAATTGAATAGTTAGTAGGACAAAAATTAGGCTTTCAATACCATTTAATAGTAACACTGGATTCAGAGCCTCCCAAGGATAAGGCCTGTAAATTGCGGCTAGAACAGCTGAAGGAATAGATAATATAATAGATTGAGCGCTAGAGTCTTCCAGAAATATAGTGTATCGCAACAAACCGTATGTCGTATTTTGAGAAAAATCTTGTTGAATTACAAATAAGTTAGCCAGAGTTCTTTCGAAATCAGCAACACCTGAACTAAATTGAATATACAATGTCAAAAAAGTTGCACTTATTAAATAGAATAGTGCCTTTAAACTAAACTTTTTAATTTTGTTTTGCCTGTTTTTTTGACCTATGTGGGTGCTAAATGCAATAACCAGAGCAGGAAACATAGCAACTAAAACGTATATTCTAGTGTTATAAATTAAAAAAGTACAAATAATAATAATTAGAAGCCTACTGAAAATAAGTTTTTCCCCCAGTAAAAAAAGCAAAACAATATTGGAGCAAAGCAGTATGAACGCGAGATACACAAAAGTATCTTTCGAAATCCCAAAACACCAGAAACTTACGGATGGAAGAAAAAGTAATCCAAAAGCCAATATTGAATCCTTGTGTAATCTTAGTTTTCTAATTATTTGAAAGAAGTACCATGAAATTCCTCCGCCGATAGTAGCCAGTAATATTGTTGTAGCCCAATAACTATTAAAGGTGATGAAAGCGAGAACAGAGAGCATTTTACTCACAAAAAAACTTTCTGGCTCTTTATAAATCCAACTTGGGGGGTAACCTGTGATTGAATTAAAATGGAGTCGCTGGTTTATAGCATTAGATGGGTTTAACATTTCCCACAGATAGTCTGCTGGCGATTCCAATAACAAATTATTTAACGCTGTAGCGCCGTCCCAATAGGCAAAAGTATCGCCTCCTTGGTAATAAAAAAGGTAAATAAAACTGAAACCTAACGCTGAAATAATCTTAAAAATAATGGTTGGAATAAAAAGTCGATTATTTGCTTCTTCTTTAATCTTAACTGCATATATCCACGAAATAAAAATAATTATGATCGCTAGCCAAAGAATACCAGAAAGTATAGATATGATATCAAAATAATTATGATTTCCCATGTGAACTTTATAAATTCAAAGGTAAAAGAATTATCGACAAAAAATCAACTGTGGTGATAGGGTTCTCCTTTTAAAATAGTGAGAGCTCTATAGATTTGTTCAAATAAAATCATTCTAATCATTTGATGAGAAAAAGTCATTTTAGATAAGGCAATTTTACCGTTCGCTCTTGCATAAATTTTGTCTGAAAATCCATAAGCTCCTCCAATTACAAAGACTAAATTTTTCCCTCCAGAGTTGAATTTTTTTTGCAAAAAATCAGCAAAGTTCTCACTTGTCAATTCTTTTCCTTTTTCATCCAATAAAAATACATCATCGGTAGTTTCAATTTTGGAAAGAAATTCTTTTCCATCCGCACTTTTTATTTGGTTAACTTGTAAACTTTTAGCGTTCTTGATATCTGGAATCTCTATTTTTTCAAAAGGAATGTAGTGTCCCAATCGTTTCAAATATTCTTTTTCCCCTTCTATTAAAAAAGATTTTCCTGTTTTACCTATGCAAATTACTTTTATCTTCACCTTTCAAAAGTAATGTTCCTTTTGTCTTTTTACAAATGTCTTTTTACGGCAAGGTTTTTGAGTTTATTGTTGCAATTACTTTAATAAAATGAGTTATTTCTATATATTTTTTGCAAGTCTTGCCTTATCTTTTATTTCATCTGATATTCCTCATAGCGAGCTAGAACGAGCATTTAATTCAAATGATGCCAATGCCATTGTCGAACTTTCGAAAGAAAAAGTACTAATGAATATTCTTGGTAGTGAAGGCGCATATTCGCAATCTCAGGCAAAAATTGTGCTAAAAGATTTTTTTACAAAACAGCCCAAAGGTAAGTTTGTTTTTATTTTTAGAGGAAAAGAGGCAGATAGTGGTTCGTTTTCTATAGGAAATTACAGTGTAAAAGGAAGTACATTTAGGGTGACATTTCATTTTAAAAAAATTGGTTCTGTTTTTCGAATAGAAACCTTAAATATTGAACAATAATAAACAAATCTCGATTTTTCTATGCTTGAAGAAATAATTGAAAATGCTTTGCGAGAGGACGTTGGCCCAGGTGATTACTCTACTCTGTCATGCGTTCCAGAAAATGCAAGAGGTACAGCAAAATTACTAATCAAAGATGAAGGAATTCTTGCCGGGGTGGAACTTGCAGAAAAAATATTTCATCACTTCGATTCGAATTTGAAGATGGAAATTTTCATAAAAGATGGCAGTCCGGTTAAATTTGGTGACATTGCTTTTACTATTGAGGGTAGCTCGCGTTCAATTTTGACTACTGAACGTTTAGTGCTTAATTTCATGCAGCGTATGTCTGGAATTGCAACAAAAACCAGTCAGATCGTGAAAATTATCGAAGGAACAAATACAAAACTTTTAGATACACGAAAAACGACTCCAGGTATCCGTTATATGGAAAAATGGGCCGTGAAAATTGGCGGTGGTGAAAATCATCGCTTCGCCCTTTATGACATGATTATGCTAAAAGATAATCACGTCGATTATGCTGGAGGAATCAAACAAGCTATCGAACGCGCAAACGCATATACAAAAGAAAATAATCTTAAGCTCAAAATCGAAATCGAAGTGCGCAACGAGGCGGAGTTGAAACAAGTTCTCGAAGTAGGCAATGTAGATCGTATAATGCTCGACAATTTCACGCCAGAGCGCATCAAAGCGGTTTTACCAACAATTCCAGCTCAATACGAAATAGAAGCTTCTGGAGGTATTACTTTAGAAACGATACGCGGGTTTGCGGAAACTGGTGTTCAGTACATTTCTGTTGGAGAGTTGACGCATTCTGCGAAAAGCCTGGATATGAGTTTGAAGGCGGTTTACTCATGAAGTCCAATGCGAATCGGAAAAAGTTATACGCTATAGTAGGGGCAAGAAACTAGAATCTATTTGTGATACGCCAATAAACTCGGATTCGAAACTAACCTTTTCTCAACATAGCGTTTCGCTCTAAGGCAAGCCTTAATCATTGGATATTCTAAAGATAAATTTGCCAATAGTGCAGCGGAAAAAATGCAACCCGTACCGTGCTTCGTAAAGTTAGTTTTTACCTGCGGGGCAAAAGGAAATTCCTTTCCATCAAAATACAAAACATCATACCCTTTTTTCTCAGCGTGACCACCTTTTAAATAAACGATATTCGTACTTTTTGAAAGCTTAAGTAATTCGAATTCAGGAATATTTGGGGTTATGATAAGTTTAGACAGGGCATTAGAACTCGCAAAATTTGAAAAACGATTTTCATCAAATTCACCTCCAGCAGTAGCACTTAAAATTGGGTCCCAAACGATTCTGACATTCGGCTGTTTCTCGGTCAGAAGTGAAATTATTTTCTCTAAAAATTCTCCAGATTGAAGCAAACCAATTTTCACAAATTTGATGTTGTATCTATCTAGAATTATAGAAAGTTGTGCAAAAATAGTCGCTTCATCTATCCAATTGATTTTTTCAAAAGAATTTTCTGTTTGAATAGTATTTGCTGTCAGCACCGCTAAACCTTGACAACGATGTTGTTCAAATGCTTTAATATCAGCTAAAACCCCCGCTCCACCGCTTGGGTCGAAGCCTCCAATCGTCAAACAATATGGTCTTACTTTTGGCATATCTCAAGTATTTCTTTAAAAGCCTTTATCGGATTTTTACTCATCCAAACCGCACCTAAAACGGCAAAATTTTCAAAACCAAGTTGCTTGGATTTTTCGATTTTAGAATTGTCAATTCCTCCCAAAGCTATTGCTTTTTTTTTTATGGATTCTTCCCAGTTATTAATGTCCCAGTTTTCATTGGAAACATAATGTTTCTTTGAAATACTCTGGAAAATAGGTGAACAAAAGAAATAATCAAATTCTTCTCCCAATTCAAGTGCATTTTTTTGAGAATGAAACGACGTGGAAGTTTGCATCGTGCCTTTCACATAATCTTCTCTCTCTTCTTCTTTGTAATGTATACCAATCGTCGGGAAATTCAATTGCAAATCATGAAATTGGTGAATCGAAATTTGAGGATAGAACAGGGGATTTATTTCCTGTAAATAATCAAAATAATCTGCTTTTGACCAATTGATTTTACGCAAATGAAAACGCACCTTGTTATCCAATAGCAACATTTCCTGCACCAATAAGATTTCATTGATAATAGAATACTCTGGCGATATTAATAGGAGTTTTGACATAGTTTGTTGTTCGCCCTCTTAAGAGAGAATCGCAAATTCCAATTTCTTCTAAACTAATTTCCCAGGCTCAACATAAACATCAGCGCCAGTTTCTATGAATGTTTTTGACATATTTTCCATTCCTTTTGCTATTGCTTCTTCCTCCTTCAGTCCTTGAGCCTTTGCATAATCGCGGACATCTTGTGTAATCTTCATTGAACAGAAATGGGGGCCACACATAGAGCAAAAATGAGCTACTTTTGCATTGTCAGATGGTAATGTTTCATCATGGTATTCACGAGCTGTATCTGGATCTAGAGAAAGGTTAAATTGATCTTCCCAACGGAATTCAA
>JBDNIA010000444.1:0-3792 GCA_041688525.1 Crocinitomicaceae bacterium
ACAAGGAACTGTTCGTTACCTACAGTATTTCTTAGTAAACAGTCTTCATCAACATTGTTAAATCCGTGTCTTCTTACTAAAGAAGCAGTCTTGTCAATACAAAATCCTGTACTTTTTATAAATCCGGTAATACTCTTACTGTTAGCATAGTTTTTTAAAACTGTATTTTGACCGAGTCTATCTAAAATTAGATTGATATTTTTATGAATTGATTTATAATAGATTTCTTTTTTATCTTTCAAATGTAATGTTACATTATTAAAATATGTTTTTAAATCTTTTTCAACTCCGGTTCTAATTTTATCTTTGATTTTATCTTTTTTCTTTCGCCAATTATCTACACCTTTTCTTCTTTCTACCAATGCATATCCCATTGCATCAGTAACGTGTGTGTTGGGGTAAGGGATATCGTTGATAAATTCTCTAATGTCTATCAAACTTGTTAGATAATTTGCTAATTCTTTATCGTTAACTAGTAATTTCATTTATTATTTTCCATGCGGTACCATTGAGAATTTCGCCTTGTGTATATTGTCCATATGCCAATGTGTGACATTGATTTAATATAGCAGTTATTTCCGGTTTAAAAGGATTTGCAAGCATTGACAGGTCAGTTGATACCAACGGGCTAGCTGCACACGGTACTGATACAAACGAAGGGATACCGTATAGTACACTTTCTAAACTTGCAATACTGTTAAGAGATACTGTAGCATATACTCCAGAATCAAAAGCATCATAGATAGAATAGCCGTGTCCTCTTTCGCTTCTTGATCCTTTTACTCTAACTTCGATTGGCAAATTAGAATACGTTTTAATTTTTTCTGTAGTTTCGAGCATCCATTGATCGTAATCTATATTATAATATCTACAGGCTTTTGGATTGGGCATTACTAATAGAATTTTTTTATTGTAATTCTTCCATCCATTCCAAGTTAATCTAGGATCTTGTTTTACTAACTTTTTCCATCGATCGTTTGATACTGTCAGTGGTTGGCAATGCTGTAAATTATTTTTTACTACCCGATGCCATACTTTTTTACCCGATGTGTTTCCTACACTAGGAAAATTTCCCAAATAGCCTGTATCGATGTAATAAAAATCTCTGCTAGTTTCTTTACAAATTTCTATCTCAGTTTTGCTCGTTACTCCACGTACAACTAGCGGCCTGTTATCAGACAAATCAGTTGTACAAATATTGTTAGATCCTATAACTAGTGACTCTTCTAAAGAATGTACGTTCATGACATTAATATTTCCATAACTTTTCCAGATTTCAACTCATTCACATGAAACTGACCGTAGGATAAGTGACATGCCCATGCATATAATTTATCTGAATCAGGATAATATGGGTCATTAATTTTTGACAAGTCTTGAAGTGATACTGGACTTGCAGCATTCGCAGGTGCAAGTGTAAATGCTGGAATACCATAAAATACGCTTTCAATTGCAGCCACGCTATTGAATGTTACCAATGCAAACACATCGTCATCCATTGCTTCTTGTAGTGTGTTATGTACAGTTCTATCAATTCGATTTTTAGCACGCTCTCTGACCACAATTGGTCTGTCGGTGTATTGTTTAATAGCTTCAACAGTTGTATCAATCCACTCTTTTTGTGTTGTACCGTAAAACTTACATGGTTTTTCATCAGGCGCTGCTACTAAAATTTTATGTCCTTCTTTTTTCCAAGGATTAAATTTTTTGTTAAACTTTGACCATCTATCGTCGGGTCTTAGAATTATTTCGCCGTGTTGAATATCGTTTTTTACAATCCGATGCCAATATTTCCAACCGTTCGGGTTAGCTGATGTACGTTCGTTTCCAAAATATCCAGTGTCTATGTAATAGAAATCTCTTTCATCTTTCCAACACTGTTTCATTATTTTGTGTTTAAGAATTCCTCGTAATACAATAGGATCAGTACTGCTTTTGTAAATAAATTCTTCTGTGCTCACTGGTCGAGTTTTGCAACCAGCGGCAAACATGTTGACGTATTCGTCTTCGCCGCCTTTACTTAGGAAGATCATGTTGCTGGCAATATTCCGTATAGATTCGTTCTCTGTGCCACTCGTCTGAAAAGTCACCTTGATTAGAAAACTCGTGGAAGCAAGGTGATCCTAGTGTGTAGTGAATTAATTTCGCCAGAGGATTCCATTCATATTCAACATCTAACCAATTCCACTCGTTAGGTAGTTCGCCAACCAACGAATCATCAAGCCAGGTAAATCTATGTACCTGAGCGCCTGTAGAATTTTGCACAAACTCGGGAGTCACTCCGGCATTAGCAGGATGTCCGCAATTCCAAAGTATCACGCTAGACCAATTTTTTCTAGGATAGTCTTCATTCTTTGATCCAAGATACTTTACAGGCATACGTGTTTTGTAATCATGCTTGACTACCATAACAGCTTTTGAATCATCACGCAACGCCCATAGCTGTTCAATGTCGTCACGAAGGATCATATCTCCGTCTATGAAGATTGCCCATCCTTGATAATTCATCAAGTGCGGCACAAGAAATCTACTATAGATAAAATGGTTACTACCGTCTGTATGCTTTTCGTTATATCCTTTCAGAATATTTAATGCTAACGGACTGAGTGCTACCGGCTGACTTGAATGTCTAATAATACTATTTGTGCATACATGATATGCTATTGCTTCTCGTGGGTCATACCCAATAAAAATTGGAATCATTTTCTTTCAATATCCTCTTCAACACAATTATCACCGTATTGTATTTCAACAATTTTACATGGCACATCATACGGATTGGTTAATTGATGCCATTCTCTAATAGGAACTTTATACGATTCATGCTGTACTAATACGGTAGAAGGTAATTGATAACCCTGGGACATCTGACTGTTAACAACTGCCGTGCCTTCGCTAACAATCCAATATTCCGCACGATGTTGATGGCGTTGCATTGACAAACTACATCCAGGATTAACAGTTAACTCTTTAACCTTCATTCCTGGAACTTCATGCAGTACTCGATAGTATCCCCATTGTCGTTCAGTCTTAGGAGCTTTCCATTCTTGTAATATCCAGCTACTAGAATTCTTTTTATCTTTGCCGCCTACTCCAAAAACAAATTCTACATCGGATTCTGTCATTTCTGGAATATTTTCTTTAGTGCGATCTCCGCCATTAGCAAATACAACTTGACTGTTGGGATAAAGCATTTTAACGTTACGGATGGCTTCACGAGCACTGTCGTCGCTGTCATCAAATAACAGGCAATGGTCTACCATTTTAAGATTCTGTATAATAGTAGTACGCTCACTGATGGGCATAAAAGGAGCGCCCTTCTTACGAGTTAGCCAACTATCGCTATTAACACCGACTACTAAGATATCTCCTAGTTCTTTAGCTGCGTTGAAGTAGGCTATATGCCCAGAATGAAGGGGATCAAAACCCCCTGTGATTAGTACAATGCGTTTCATGCAGATATTTATCTGCGTATATTATACCGTTAATTAAAGACTGGCGTCTTCTAATCCGGCGACACGTAGTTTAACAATGTTGCTAAGATGCCATTGTTTTTGATCTAATGCTTTGATAATACCCAACCACTTGTTGCGTAACAGGGCAAAGTCATTGATAATCTTTTCAAAATCTACAACGTCAGCTTCGCCTTCTACAAACTTTTCACAGTCTCTAGAAGACAAAGCTCGTTGATAACTTTCTAAATACTTGCGAAAATGCTGACTACGAAGTCTGCGAAGTTCGATATGAAGATATTCAAGAATACCTTCAATCTCTTGTAATTGATTAAATCGT
>JBDNIA010000445.1:0-4277 GCA_041688525.1 Crocinitomicaceae bacterium
ATCCGCGGCGGCTAATGGTGTAGTTCAGAACCAACAAATTATTGCTGATAATGTCTTACATGAATTTTTTATGGAATTAAAAAATGAAATAAATGAGTTGAAGCAAAAGCTCAATAATCAAAAATGATTTCAATTTATCAATGGGAAGGAATTAATTTATGCTCTCCCCGTCACTTTCTTAACTAAAAAACCTCCACTACGCAAGCTTATTTAAAAGCATTCTAAATAACGCGTTAAGCCTTATTATGACAAAGAAATGACACTATTCTGACAATGCTGGTGTACTTTTGTGAAGTATATATGAGTAAATACAGCCAATTTCAAGTTATCGCCTTCACGTACAGCAATATAGCTGTTGAGGAAATTGGTTTGCTTCAAATTGAAGAAGATCAGCGGGAAGTCCGTTTGACAGCTGTAAAAGAAGTGTTAGGTTGGGACGAGTTGATTTTCTTATCTACTTGCAACCGTGTTGAGTTTCTGTTCTGCGGGAAACCAGCAAGTACAATTGAGGAATTAACTCTTTTTTTTCGTACGTTATATCCAAATTTTTCTCCCGAAAAGGCGGATCAATTTGTTAAATCAACAGCGTATTTTCATGGTGATAAAGCAATGAATCATTTATTGCGAGTTGCATCTTCAATCGATTCTATGGTTGTTGGAGAACGTGAAATTATTACGCAAGTACGAAATGCATTTGAGCAAAGTAGGGAGATGAAGTTGTCTGGAGATTTTCTTCGTTTGGCAATCAAACAAACGATAGAAACGGCCAAGAAAGTATACACAGAAACATCAATTTCGAGAAAACCAGTTTCTGTTGTTTCATTGGCTTATCACAGAATGCGCAATTTAAATATTCCTTTGGAAGCAAGAATTGTGATAATTGGTGCCGGTGTCACAAACACCAATTTGAGTCGGTTCTTAAAAAAACATGGTTATACCAATTTCGTTGTTTTTAATCGGACATTTTCCAAAGCTCAAAAACTAGCAGATGCTTTGCACGGAAAAGCTTTGCCCTTCGCTTCTTTGTCGGAGCACAGAGAAGGGTTTGACGTTTTAATATCTTGTACAGGGACAGATACACATCTTGTAACACCTGAGATATACCGAAGCTTGTTGCAAAATGAGACCGATAAAAAATTGGTGATTGACATCGCAATTCCGCAAGATTTGCATCCGTCAGTCTTGAAAGATCATGATGTTTTTCATATATCGGTATCTTCATTGCAGAAAATCTCTGAGAAGAACTTGAAAGAAAGATCCAGTGAAATATTTCACGTAGAAGAACTTATTGATTTGTCTATGCTTCAATTTGAACAATTGAACAAAGAGAGAAATATTGAATTAGCGATGCGTTCTGTTCCTCAAAAAGTAAAAGACATTAAATCCATCGCGATGAACGAAGTGTTCAAAGATGAAATCGCAAATTTAGATGTAAATTCTAAAGAAGTGTTAGAGAAAATAATAGGCTATATGGAGAAGAAATACATGAGTATTCCTATGAAAATGGCCAAAGAAATTCTTTTAAAATCAAATTAAAGCATGTCGAAAATAATAATTGGTGCCAGAGGTAGCGACTTAGCTCTTTGGCAAGCTAACCATGTTAAAAAGCAATTGGAAGTTTTGAACCACGAAGTCGAAATTAAAATCATCGTTACTCAGGGTGATGCGATCCAAGATTTAAGTTTCGATAAGATGGAAGGGAAAGGCTTTTTCACCAAAGAAATTGAATTTGAATTGTTGGCAGGCACGATTGATTTAGCCGTGCATTCGCATAAAGATTTGGAAACGAATCCACCAGCAGGGCTGATAATTGCCGCTGTTTCAGAAAGAGAAAATCCTGCTGATTTGTTGTTGGTGAGAAAATCAGCGGTTGATAAATCTGAAAAGTGGGGATTGAAAGCGAAGGCTGTCATAGGAACTTCATCCGCGCGACGAAAATCACTAGTAATGGCTTTGCGACCAGACTGTACTACTGAAGATTTAAGAGGAAATGTTCCAACAAGAATCGAAAAATTAGCAAACGAACAATACGATGCAATTATTTTGGCGAAAGCTGGAGTTGATCGATTACAATTCGATCTTTCCGACTTTCATGTTCATGTTATGGATCCTTCAGAGTTCGTCCCAGCTCCCGCTCAAGGAGTTTTAGGATTACAGATTCGTCATGGCGATGATAGAATGGCTGAAATAATGAAAAGCCTGCACAATCAAGAAGTCCACAACCGGATTCGTATCGAGCGAAAAGTATTGAATTTGATGGAAGGCGGTTGTCAATTGCCTTTGGGCGTTTTTTGCGATATCGACGGTAAAATCCATGTTTCTCATGCAAAATCAGCTCATGAAGCTGCAAAAATTACCCATTTCGAACACAATGGCGCTTTTGATATTGCGGAGAAGATTGTGATGACATTGCAGTAGGTTGTCGGTAATTTAAAGTCAAATGCTTTTATTAAGGCAGAAGTTTTGTAAATTGCATAAAAAAGCAGGAAATGGGAGGTATAGTCATATCGAAGAAAATGCTAGATAAGTATTTTGGTTATCTCAAATATTTTGATGACACGACCAAAAAAAATCTAATAATTAAGTTATCTGAATCTATGGAATCCAAAACCAAAGAAGCGTTTGATATTAATTCGATTTTCGGCGCTTGGAAAGATGATCGTAGTTCCGATGAAATAATTGACGATATTAAAAACTCTCGGGTTGAGAAGCGCGATAATCTGAGTTTAGAATGAAGTATTTATTGGATACGAATATTTGCATTAATCTTTTTCGTGGAAAGTTCAATTTGATAGATAAATTTCAGGATATACCAATTAAGAGTTGCGCAATTTCAGAAATAACCCTAGCTGAATTGATTTTGGGGCTGAGAATAGTACTCAATCGAAAAGCAATTATGAATTAATTGACGATTTTTTTGTACAAGTAAAAATCCTACCTATTTTCAACGCTATTCAAATTTATGCGAAGGAAAAAGTTCGATTGCGCAGAGAGGGTATTGGAATTAGTGATTTCGACCTTTTAATTGGCGCCACTGCAATTTCAAATGATTTAATCATGGTTACTGAAAACATAAAAGAGTTCGAACGTATCTCAAATATCAAATTAGAAAATTGGGTGCAACGTTGAATGTTTAAGATTTATTGATGTTGATCCGTTCGAATATTTGAATGCCACCTAATACGTTATCAAAATCAAATTTGTGAAAACGATGAACCTATTCATTTCCAAAACCCCAGAAGATAGTCAATGGTTGAAATCCTTTTGCGAAGAGCGGAAATGGAGTTTAAATGCGCAATCATTGATAGAATTTTCTGAAATTCCTTTTGAAATCCCGAAGGAAACGGAGGTAATCTTTTTTAGTTCAAAAAATGGCGTTCGTTATTTTCTGGAACAAGCCGAAATTCCTTCGAATGTTGCAACGGCTTGCGTGGGTAAAGAAACCGCTCGTGTATTGCGAAAAGCGAATATTGAACCTGCATTTATTGGTGAGAATAGTGGTGATCCGCTTTCCGTGGGGCGTGAATTTTTAAAATTTCTTGGCGAGAAGCACGTATTTTTTCCAACGAGCAACGCAAGTTTACATTCCATTGCCAATACGATTCCCGACAATCAAAAATCAACGGCTTCTATTTACGAAACTATAATAGAAGCAAAGAAGATTCCCGAAGCAGATTTATACATTTTCTCTAGCCCAAGCAATGTAAAAGGTTTTTTTGAAAAGAGCACTATTCCAGAAGATGCCCGCATAATAGCTTGGGGTTATGTAACAGAAAGAGAATTAATGGATAGAGATTTTTTCCCTGAATATGTTTTGGAAACAAGTCAAAAAGAAGAGTTGATGACGTATTTGGAACGTTGGGATGTAGATATTTAATCGTAGAGCAAAACCAAGACGATTTCGCAAAATCCAAGAGTCTACTCAAGCAATTAACGTTAATTGCGTCATTAATAGAAAAGTATGATGCCAGAATCCAACATAAAACGAGCGCTATTTGACGAGTTCAAGCGAAGATTGAAGCCGCAGAAAGTATTGATTTTATTGGGGGCAACACGCGCTGGACGTGCGACACAAGATTTTACCGTTGACCATTTACCGAACTGGTTTGTCCGTTTGTCACGCCGCCGTTTTTGGAAACAAGGAAACGAAGGCACTGATAAATTATCGGCTTATCAGACCAGGGCAGACGCATTAAAATTCTAGTATTTTTTTCAAATAGGCCTCATTCCAGCCTGCATTCAATCGTTTTGTCATAATCGAAGCTTTTAAATTATCC
>JBDNIA010000446.1:0-2635 GCA_041688525.1 Crocinitomicaceae bacterium
TAGGTCACAGTACAAACTTGACAGTTGCTGAAATGATTGCCTACCAAAATGGAATTACACCAACTGAATTGGCAGAAATGCTCATTCGCAGCTTTCACGATTTCGCTGTTCCGCTAGATGATGCAAGAAAAATAGTGATTCGCACCTCGGAAAATGTTTTGTTAAATGCAGGCCAGAATTTAAGTCATGCTCAGAAACTATTTGTGGCGCTTGTTACTTCAAAATTCTCAAAAAACCGAATGGCAGTAAAAGAAATAGAAAAGGATATTTTCAGGTCATTTAAGGATTGGAATGCATTAAAAGCGAAAGAAATAAAGCACGAAAGTGAGCGATTAGTGCGTGAAGCACAGTTTCTACTCCACAATTATAGACAAAGGTTGGAGTTGCCTGTAGATAAGCTAAAACCTGCGATTGAGCGAAGTTTACGTCAACAAAACGAAAGACTAGGGGTTAGCTCGAGAAATGTTGAATTGCTCAGTCCAAAAATGGTCTTGAAACGAGGTTATTCTATTACTCGAGTCCATGGAAAAGTTATTTCCATGGAAAATCCCGCTAAAAAAGGCGACAAAATTAGTACCTTCACACATGATTTTGAACTGGAAAGTGAAATCAAAGAATTGAAAAAAACAGACGATGAGTAAAGAAATTTCCTACGATAAAGCATTTGACGAATTGCAACAAATTGTTTCAGATATGGAAGAAGGGGAAATTGGTGTCGATGAACTTTCCATTAAAGTTAAACGCGCTTCGGAATTGATTAAAATCTGCAAAGAGAAATTGAGTTCGACCGAAGAAGACGTAAGTAAAATACTGAAAGGATTAAAATAAAAAATCGTTTAATCAATCTGAATAAAACTTGTTTGAAACGGTGATTATTGGAATCAAAATATTTTTGTTTACAAATAGTAATTTTCATACCTTGGTTTAATAATTCGTAGAAAAAGAACCTCATTATGAAAAAAGCGCTACTCTTTGTTGTCTTAATTTTTTCAGTTTCAGCTAGTGCTTTTGCTTTGCAGCATAAGAATACAAGCTCTGTTTACGAGCATATGCTAGAAATAAACAAAAACTGGCAAAAAGGCCATGCTCAAAATTACAATCAATTAATTTCTTTTGAATCGGATATCGATAGAATTCAAATGCATCTATTGTTTGTTGAACAAGCACTTCTCGCGAAATCAACTAAGCATCTTTCTGAAAAGCAAAAATTGAATCGAGTGGACATGTTGGGCGTTCTTCATTCGTATGCTTTGAATAAACTATTCCCAATAAATACAGGACATTCAGTTCGTCAACCCTACTTTATAGACAATTTTGGAACACATTGCGCCGTTGGATTTTTAGTAAAAAAATCAGGTTTTGAGGACATTTCCAAAGCAATAGCCGAAAAGCAAAATTTTGCGTACGTACGAGAAATAGTTTCGCCAGATTTGGTACAATGGAGCATGGTTTTTGGTTTTACTTTGGAGGAATTGGCATGGATTCAGCCAGGTTATGCGCCTTCACAATCTTATTCTCAGATAGGACAAGGTGCAAATGGTAAAGTTACTCATTCTGAAATGTATGGTCCGCAATGGTTTTTTAGTGGAGAATTCGACAGTTTGGATAATCTTCCATGTTTAAAAATAGGCAAATATGAAAACGGTCAATTGAGTTGTTTGGCAAGTGGTTTGGATGGAGAAGTAAATGATTTAGATTATCATCAAACCAAAGGAATAAAAGCAACGGGACATTTCTTGCACAACGGAATTTACTATCCTTTAGCTACGTTAATAAATAATACGTGGACCTTTGATTCTATTCCTAATCGTCCAAATGCTCGAGCAACTGCTTCGGCATTAGCTTATACGTACGGAGCATATGTTGCAATTGATCATCCGACAATTGCTGGAGATCAAGAAGTATGGAAGGCAATTTACGGCAACTGGAGCCTTGTTGCCACTGTTCATGGAAAGGTTTTTGAAATAGATGAAGGCGGAAGTTTTTTTGGAGCCTTCGAATCAGCCGAAGTTTATGAAAATAATACTTGGGTAAATTACAACTCAAAAAATGTTTTTATAATGGCTAACACAGGTTATTATCAAACTATTTCTGGAATAGTTCCTGACACTATCTTTGCGTTTACGAAAATCAATAATGTTATCTATGTTGGAGGAAGAACTTCAACACATATCGGTTCAAGTGGGGCATTGGTATCGAGTATTCTTAATGGAATTGCACAACCGCTTCTTACAATATCAGATCTTGACCCGACAGCAAAATATGCTGTTTATGATATGAAAACAAATGATGATAATTCGATTTATATTTCTGGAAATTTTGAATCGCATTGGAGTCCATATTGGATAAAAAACGTTGGTCTTTTTCACCCCAGTTCCGCATATATTGAAACTCTTGGATATTTTGACAATACAGTTTATACCATTGGGAGTTCTGGTCAAACTTTATTTACCGCAGGTGATTTCAGCTCTAATTTGGCTGGAGGCTCCTTCACTTGGGATACTCAAAGCGTAAATCGTTTGGCAAAACTAGATGGAATTGCTTCGATAAATGAAAACGATATATTCTCAGAAAAAATACAAATTTCCCCCAACCCTTCAAAAGGCAACTTATTTATAACAGGAACAAACATTGA
>JBDNIA010000447.1:0-6724 GCA_041688525.1 Crocinitomicaceae bacterium
GCGAAACGATACGCCGCGCCGTTGTGCAAAAATTCAACGAGGAAGAAAAGTGGGAATGCCAAGAATTTAGCGAACTCTACAATAAAATAACCGATTCCAAACGTGCCAATGAAATTGTAAATTCTATAAAAATTTGCGATCCGGCGGTAGGATCTGGTCACTTTTTGGTTTCTGCACTCAACGAAATGTTGGCTGTAAAACACGATTTGGAAATTTTACAAGATAGAGAAGGGAAACGCTTGAAAAATTATACGTTTGAAGTTGTTAACGATGAGTTGATTGTGACCGACGAAGAAGGCGAATTGTTTCAATACAACCCAAAAAACAAAGAGAGCCAACGCTTGCAAGAAACGCTCTTCCATGAAAAACAAGACATTATAGAAAACTGCTTGTTTGGCGTGGACATTAACCCCAATTCGGTGAAAATTTGCCGTTTGCGTTTGTGGATTGAACTGTTGAAAAATGCGTATTACAAAAACGCAACCGAACTAGAAACCTTGCCCAATATTGATATAAATATAAAATGTGGAAACTCCTTGATTTCTCGTTTTGATTTGGACGCCGATTTGGGCAAAGCCTTGAAGAAAAGCAGCTGGACGATAGATAGTTACCGAATTGCCGTGGATACCTACCGAAACGCAGGCAGCAAAGAGGAAAAACGGGAAATGGAAAAACTCATTGCAACGATAAAAAGCGATTTTAGAAGCGAAATTTCGTTCAACGACAAGAAAATGGTAACGCTCCGCGACCGCCAAGGGAAATTGACCAAACTTACAACCCAAACCACACTTTTTGAACAAACACCAAAAGAGAAAAAAGCTTGGAAAACCGACGTAGAAAAACTAACAACGGAAATTACAAAATTTGAAACCGAAATAGAAGAAATAAAAAGCAACAAAATTTACGAAAATGCCTTTGAATGGCGCTTTGAGTTCCCCGAAGTGCTCGACGATGAAGGGAAGTTTGTAGGATTTGATGTGGTGATTGGGAATCCGCCTTATATGGATATGAGAGAAATTAATCAAGGACAAATAGCGTACTATAAACTTAAATACAGAACGGCTTCAAATCGAGTTAATCTTTTCCCCCTTTTTATAGAGTTGTCAAGTTTTCTCTCTAAAGAAAAAAGTTTGTGTTCGATTATAGTGCCGAGAAATATAATCAGGTCAAATGAATATAACCTAATTAGGAAATTTATTCTTGAATACAATAATATTGAAGAATTATTAAGTTTTAAATTAGGCGTTTTTGAGGATGTGACGAGTGAAGTAGTTATCTTAATTTTAAATAAAAATCGTTCAGTCAATCATTCAGTAAGAGTATTCAACTTTAATACGATAATTGAACACCTAAATAGTCCTTCTTTAATTCCTCAACAAGTTTTCGAGAATAGCCTAGGATCAAGATTTAATATTTATTTGAATTTTGATAAAATATGTATACTTCAGAAAATTTCAGATGAAACCGTTTTATTAGGTTCTATTTCTGAGACATTACAAGGAATAATTGCGGGTAATGAAAAGGAATTTGTTTCCAAT
Organism: Crocinitomicaceae bacterium; assembly: GCA_041688525.1. GTDB lineage: Bacteria > Bacteroidota > Bacteroidia > Flavobacteriales_D > Crocinitomicaceae > UBA2040. The sequence goes on from JBDNIA010000447.1 coordinate 1,539, forward strand.
GAAAAATATGACGACAATTTCAAACCAATATTAAGAGGTCGAGATTTAAAGAAATATATAATAGAAAGAAAAGAAATTGAATTCATTAATTATTCAGATTCAGGTAATTTACTAACGAGAAGTAGGAAAATTGAGAGTTTTGAGGTCACAAAAAAAATATTAACCCAGCATGTTGCAAGTAAAATAGTTGCGTTAATTGATTTTGAACTAAACTACTACATGCAAACTATTAATGGTACAATTATCAATAATAACGATTATAGTTATGAATATATATTATCTCTATTAAATTCAAAATTATTCAATTTTTTTTATGACAACTCATTTAATTTAGGGGCTGAATTTACAACAGCAGTTGCGATTGAAAACTTAAATCTACTTCCTATAAAAGTATTAGACTCAACTTCTCAAAAACCATTCATCACCCTCGTCGACCGCATCCTCGCCGCCAAAGCCAAAGATCCATCGGCAGATACGAGTAGTTTGGAGTCGGAGATCGATCAGTTGGTTTATCAGTTGTATGGTTTGACGGAGGAGGAGATAGCGATTGTTGAAAAATCATAAAATTTAGCTATAACTAAAGATATTGTCAAAATATTCACTAATATTGTCCTCTAAAGTATCAACCAAAACTAAAATTAAAGTGTTTGAGTTGTGCATAAACGAAGTTAGTGTATTGGATTCTTTTATTGAGGAATTAGAAAAAGATGGCAACTTCGAGACAGATTTATATGGAGCAATTAGCAATTTAGAACTGGCAGCCAATTTGGTTACATTGCACAAAACAAAATTCAGAGAAATTAAAGGTCAAAAAATCAATGGAAAATTATTTGAAGCTAAAAAAGGAGCCGTTCGAATTTATCATTTCCACGAGAAAAATACCGGTAGAATTATCGTTTTAGGTGGATTTAAAACAGACCAAACCAAGGATATTAAGGCAGCAGTAAAAACTATCAAAAGCTATCAAAATGAACGCAAATAACGATTTCAGAGAAAAAATGTTGAGTCATCCATCGTATTGGGTGGAAAACATCAATGGATTAATGTATGATGCAATTGTAACATACATGAAGGAGCACAAAATGAAGCGCAAAGATTTAGCCTTGCATTTGGATATTTCCCCTGGTCGTGTTTCGCAAATATTAAATGACGGCGATACAAATTTTTCCATTGAAAAATTGGTTGAAATTGCCTTAAAAGTGGATAAAATTCCGAATTTAATTTTTGAGGATAAGGCGCAGTATTTTGAGAAGGAAAAAAGTTCATTTTCTGTAAAAACTTTCAGTATGCCATACAATGGTAACCTTTTATTTCAAAATGATTTATCAGAAATTACGAAATCGAATCAACAAGCCAGAATTATACCCATCCAAATTAAGGATGGTGTTTCCGAATCTTTCCAGTTACTTCAAACCTATTAATGAATACAAATGAGTGCGAAAAAAGAAAAAATCGAAACACTTGATTTGGCCTATCGAATATCGAAAATACAAACAACAAAATTTGTTTTCGAGGAAATTGACCAAAAACGAATAGTTGAACTTTTCAGTGATAGAAAGGATTTAAATTTAACAGTGAATATTGGCACTCTTGCTGAAGTTGATGAATTAAAATTCACAGTTGATTTGGGTACAAAGTTGGAAGATAAAACGACTAAAATAGTTTTGGTTGAGCATGTAGCTAGAACTATTTTCCATATTGATGGATTAAATTCGATATACAATCCAAAAACAAAATTCGTTGATTTTCCAACACCATTAATTATTCAAATTTACGGAATTGCTTTTTCTCATGCACGAGCACTTTTGGCTATTGACATAGCACCAACTTGTTACAGAGATAAATATATGCTTCCAGTAATCGATCCAACTACCTTAATTGATCAAAGTAATGTGAGATAAAAGTTTTATAATGTTTATCTCAAGTGCCCCATTATTATGTAAAGCTTTATTGCGACACTCTAAAATAGGAAAATAACTTCGGATTTATTTTTTTGTACCTTCACCGAAGAAGAATGTTTTAACAATCCATCACTGATAAATTTGATAAACGAAAAAGATATTTTAGAGTTAAAATATGTTTTAGGTATAATTAATTCTTCTTTAATTGGATGGTATCATAATAAGGTGTCACCAAAAGCTAATAAAGGTCTTTTCCCGAAGATTTTAATAAATGATGTTCGAAACTTACCAATGATTCATAAAGAAAAATTAGGACAGCAACCATTCATCACCCTCTTCGACCAAATCCTCGCCGCCAAAGCCAAAGATCCCTCGGCAGATACGAGTAGTTTGGAGTCGGAGATCGATCAGTTGGTGTATCAGTTGTATGGTTTGACGGAAGAGGAGATAGCGATTGTTGAGGGGAGTTTAAGTTAGTGGAATGGAAATCAATATATTAATAAAGTTGCGTGTATAAATTCAATAGTATATTTGTACAACTTCGATTAACTTAGTATCTTTACAACAACATGCTTTCCCCGCTTCCCGAAGAACAGCGCGCTTAGGGAAAGCTTTTTAATTTTATATGAGTAAAGTTCGCTATTCCAAAAAGCCTTTAACTTATGTTGAACAACTCGAACTTTTAAAATTACGAGGTCTTCAAATCAATAATGATAACAAAGTAATACACTTATTAACAGAAATAAGTTATTACTGATTAAGTGGTTATTGGTACCCATTATTACTCGATAAGAAAAAGCATATTTTCAAAGACGACAGTACTTTTGAATCTGCATTTAACCTTTACAAATTTGATCGAGAGCTGCGGTTTTTAATAACTCGAGAAATTGAAAAAATCGAAGTTGCCATCCGTTCTCAAATGATTTATCAATTATCACATGATTTTGAACCATTCTGGATGATGGACAAGACCAAATTTAAGAATTCATCCAATTTTGAAAAAACCTTAAAGAAAATTCAAGAAGAAATCAAAAGGAGTGACGAAGATTTCATGAAGGAATTTGCAAAGAACTATTCGGATGAAATGCCACCCTGTTGGATGACCATGGAAATTGTTTCTTTTGGTACATTATCGATGCTCTACAAAAACTTGAATTCGGGCTCCACAAAAAGAAAAATAGCAAATCATTTTGGTTTAAATGATAGAGTTTTCGAATCATGGATTCACACTTTGGTGTACCTCCGAAACGTCTGTGCGCACCATTCACGTTTGTGGAATAAAGATTTGAGAATCCAACCTATTTTGCCAAAAAGTAACGCTGAAATTTGGTTAAGTAACGCGTCCATTAGAAATGATAAAGTTTATTTCATGCTTTCAATGCTATTGTTTTTACTCAAAAAAGTTAATCCGAAAACAACATTCCAAGCGAGAATACTTTTGTTGTTAGCGAAATATCCCAATTGTGATAAAAAAGCAATGGGATTTCCCAAAAATTGGTTTGATGAGCCATTGTGGATTGATTTGCTAGAAGAATAAGTTTGATGTAAAAAAATGACAAGGAAAAACATATATTTAATTTGGCGAAAAGGTAGCGGTGAAAGACGCATACCAATTGGTGTGCTCAAAAAAAATGCAACAGAGGGTATTCAATTCCAATATCTAGCTAAAGGAGTAGAGGAAGCCAGTAACTTTGGATTTCAATACTTTACAAGTTTCCCAGATGTTACGAAAAATTACACAGAAAACGTGCTTGAAACATTTGGTCAGCGAATTGTTAAATCTGAAAGAAATGATTTGTCGGATTTCTATGAATTCTGGAAAGTAGATGAATCTAGAAAAAGCGATTTATTTTATATGCTTGCTCAAACTGAGGGACTGCTAGCGACAGATAATTTTGAGTTTTTAGCGGACTTTCATCCTGTTTCTGAACTAAGTTTTATTTCCGAGATATCTGGGCTGTCACATACCAACATTAGTTCCAAACTATTGACAGTTAACGATAAACTGCGTTTTGAACGAGAGGAAAATAATGACTTTGACAAATATGCCGTTAAACTTTCAAAGGAGAGTTGGAATTGGGTTATGTTAAAAAAATCCATTCAAAAGTAATTTATCATTCTAACTATACACCAACCATTAAAGTGCATCACATCGAAAAAAACGGAGTATTAAAAAGAGTTTTTATTGCGATTATGTTTTAATTCACCGCACAAGTCCCCCATTATTCTGCAAAGCTTTATTGCGGCACTTTAAAATATGAAAATAAAACCTAGATTTTCTCCGTTCTTTTTGTTTAAAAGAATTCAACACAACATTTTTGACGTTCAATCTCGGTGAGCCAATTAAACCGTGAATACATTGTTGAAAACTATACCGTAAAGCTTCTCTAATCTCTCGCTTTTCCCCCTTTGGATACTTATCTTTGTTCAGCATAGTAAGATGCTTTAGAAACAAGATTTTAAATACGATATAAAAAATATGAGCGAAGAAAACAACAGAGGCGATTATTCAGCAGATAATATTCAGGTATTAGAGGGATTAGAGGCTGTTCGTAAACGTCCTGCCATGTATATTGGCGATGTTGGTGTAAAGGGTTTACACCATTTGGTATATGAGGTCGTAGATAACTCAATTGATGAAGCTCTTGCTGGTCATTGTGACACAATTAACGTTTGGATTAACGAAAACAATTCGGTAACAGTTCGTGATAACGGTCGTGGTATTCCAACTGCAATCCATACAAAGGATAAAAGATCAGCTTTGGAGGTTGTAATGACTGTGCTTCATGCCGGTGGTAAATTTGACAAAGACACGTACAAAGTATCTGGAGGTTTACACGGTGTTGGTGTTTCTTGTGTGAATGCATTGTCAATTGACTTGAAAGCAACAGTTTATCGCGATGGTAAAATCTGGGAGCAAGAATATAAAATTGGTAAACCACAATATGATGTAAGAATAGCTGGTGAATCGACGGAGCACGGAACAGAAGTAACTTTTCTTCCTGATTCATCTATTTTTGAAGTGCACGAATACAATTTTGACACATTAGCAGCTCGTTTGCGTGAATTGGCTTTTTTGAATAAAGGAATTACACTTACGCTTACCGACAATAGAAATTTTGATGAAGAAGGTGAGCCCATATCGACTAAATATTATTCTGAAGGTGGACTTAAAGAATTCTGTCAATATATAGATAGAAACCGCGAACCACTTATAAATGATGTTATTTATTTTGAAGGTGAAAATGACGGTATTCCAGTTGAAGTTGCTTTGACATACAACAC
>JBDNIA010000448.1:0-2972 GCA_041688525.1 Crocinitomicaceae bacterium
AAAAATAAACCATGAAAAAAGTCACTATTGTTTGGGTAATTCCCATCGTGATTAATGCGGATGTATTCATAAATGTTTTTTTAAACGTCCCGCTCGCCACACGAGGAAACAGATGAATAAAAACAAGCCCAATAATAAGAGTCGTCCAATGCTTGTATAAAGAGATTTATTGGTGAATTTTCCTGTTGCAACAACTGAGCCTAACTTCAATTCATCTCCTTTTTTAACAACAATTTTATTTGCCCATTTAAACTTATATTCTCGGCAAACAGCAACAGAGTCGAAGAATACGTAATTCTTGCCGATATTAGATAAGATAGCCTCTTTCTTGGCTTCTTTAACCACACCTTTCTCATTTCTATAGAAGCGGATTTTATCTTTGACTTTTAAGATGTGCAATTTATTTACGTCATCGTGTATTATTGTGTCAACAACACCCGACGCTTGGTCATATTCTTTGTGATCCGAGAAGAATTCTTTATTTACAACAATATCACTATTTGTGATTTTTGCCAAAACACTTCCATTATCCAACTCCCATTTTTCCGTTATTGCTTTTTTCCAATCGTTTCCTTTTGGAGTTATGAACGCACCCAAGAAAACGACTAATAATATTGTTGGAGTCACATACTTCAATATCGGTTTGTAGATCCTAGGCAGCTTTATATCTGCGCCAGAGTTAATTTCATCCCAACCTCTCGTAATTCCAAATACCCAAGCAAAAAGAATGATTTCTGCCATTGCAAAAACCACAAGTGACACCGTTCCTGCCCAATAGTCATATTCATCGAATACACCTTCTTTGAAGAAGAATACAGTAGGCAAACCTAAAATAAGCACGATCAGCCCAAAAGTCCAAGCTCCTTTTTTACGGCCCCAACCAAACTCATCTTGCATAAAGCCCATCCATGGAGTTCCCATTGCCAAAGAAGAGGTAATTCCAGCAAAGAATAATAGTCCGAACCAGAATACACCTGACAAAGTACCAATGACTTCTCCCCATTTCTCAAAGAGGAAAGGCATTGTTTGAAAAGCCATTCCAAATCCTGCATTGTTAATTACCCAATCTAAACCTAGGTAGCCAGCAGCAATCGGAACGACAATTAGAGAACCTAAAACGACTTCTACAAACTCATTCGTAAAGCCTGCGCTCAAAGAGTTTAAAGCGATATCATCTTTTTGTTTCAGATAAGAAGCATAGCAATGAATAGTTCCCATTCCCAGTGACAAAGTGAAAAATATTTGACCCGCTGCTGCCAGCCAAACTTTCAAGTCTAAAAGGGAACTAAATTGAGGTGTCCAAAGGAAATTTATTCCATCAAATGCATTCGCATCTGGAATTTCAGCTGAAGCGCCTGAAGCGCCCAAGGTAAGACCTTTAACAGCCAAAAACGCTCCAAAGATTAACAACATTGGAACTCCTATTTTCGCAACTTTCTCAACACCACCGAGGCCTTTTGACAGAATCCATGTATTTAAAACCAAGCAAAGTAGATAAAAAACTACAGCCTCATATGGAATTCCTGTTGTAGAAACCCCTACATCCGTATAGGTTGAAAAGAAATCACTCACTTGTTGTTGCGACATTCCATCGAAAGTTCCAATTACTGAATGATAAACATAGGACATAGTCCAAGATTCGATATAACAGTAATAAGAGGCAACTGCAATATTTGTAAAAATCCCAAAAACACCAATGTACTTCCACATTCGCTTTTTGCTCATCGAATCAAAAATGAAAGGTGTAGAATGGTTGCCTCGAATTCCCCCGAAACGTCCTGAAGCCCACTCTACCCACAAAAGAGGAATTCCCATCAAAAGAAAACATATTAGATAGGGGATGATAAATGCTCCACCGCCATTTTCAACTGCTTGTACCGGAAATCTGAGGAAATTACCAAGACCAACGGCATTTCCTGCCATTGCTAAAATTAGTCCGACACGCGATCCCCAACCTGAGGATTCTTCTTTTGCCATAGTTATTTCTATTTATTTTTTCGAATATAAGGATATTTATTACTTCTATAGGATTCGTTGAGTTATTGTTCCAATAAATAAATCTCTTTATCCAACAAAGCAAGACTTTCTTCAATCGTTAATGGATGATAGTTTAAAAGTGCCCTTGCCTTACTTAAATCAAATCCCGTTTTAAGAGGACGTTTTGCACCTTGATTTAGTATACTGCTGGAAACTGGTGAAATATTCTCGGTAGAAAGGCCATAATATTCTGCAATCCTTTTTACCAATTCGAGAATAGAATAAGTGACAGGACCCGATATATGAAAAATTCCAAAATGCTTTTGCTCGATAATTGTAAAACATCCTATTGCTAAATCGTCCGCCCAAGTTGGCGCTCTGAACTGGTCATTGACAATATTTAACGGCTTTCCTTTTGCCAAAGCGTCTTTTGCCCACAAAACAATATTTGAGCGAGACAATTTATGTCCAGTTCCGTAAACGATAATGGTTCGAACAATTGACCAATTCGTATATTTCGATAATTGCACTAACCTTTCTGCATCAACCTTCGATTTTGCATAAACACTTAAAGGTGCAACTATATCGTCTTCTCTATAATTACCTTTTTCTCCGTCAAAGACAAAATCAGTAGACAATAACTGAAAATGAGCATTTATTTTTTGAGCTGCGGCTAACAAATAGGACGTACCCACAACATTTACTCCATGGCAAGCTAATGGTTGCTCTTCACATTCATCCACATTGGTCATGGCAGCCGTATGAATTATTGCAGATGGCATAATCGCGTTAATAAGTAGTTGGACTCGTTGTATCTCGGTAATATCTAGCGAATGGTAATTCTCATTCGGACAATCAGGATTCCGATTGACTCCTGAAGACGTTGCAACAAAGTTTATTGATTTTTGCAAACATAACTTAACCAACTTTTGGCCTAAAAGACCATTTGCTCCAGTAATTAGTATTTTCATATTAATGCTTTAATCCAAAAATAG
>JBDNIA010000449.1:0-4014 GCA_041688525.1 Crocinitomicaceae bacterium
AGCTTACCTTTGCCAGATAAAAGTTCGCCAAAAGTTTTATTGTTTTTACCTGAAAGCGAATGGCATGAATTGAGTTTGTTATTTTATCATTTCATTTTAAGGAATAAAGGTATTTATTCGATGTATCTCGGGCAAAGCATGCCATATCAGGCTGTTATTGATTCTGTTCATCAACTCTCTCCTGTTGCTTTGCTCACCTCTTGTATTGGTGCTGTCGGGGATAACTTTTGTGTGGACTATTTTAAGAAAATGAAAAAAGAGTCTGGCGGTTTGCCAATTTTTGCTGGAGGAGCTCAGATAATGTTGAAAGAGAAAGAATTAACGGAATGGGTATTTCCCATCTCGAAACTTGAGGATCTTGACAAATTAGATGAACTTATTGGATAATAATCCCGTTCGATTTTAACCGAGGAATAAATTTTATGTTTTGAGGTAGAATAGTTTCAGCTAAAAACACGAATTTTTTATCAAACATTACGTCATTTACCCAAAAGCTAACCCAATATTCATTTGACAAACCAAATACTTCGGGCATTATAGGTTCAATTTTTGCAACTTCATTGGGAAGCATTACTTCGATGCAATGACGCAATGTGGAAGTTGAAATTTTCTCGCTTGTGTTCGCATTTTGGCCATATCCTTGGCTGGTGACGATGATTCCTTCCATGATGTCGTCGCGGAAATTTGCGAGATAGACGTTGTAGATTTTTTCGTTGTTCTCTCCTATTTCTTCAACAACAGCTACGGCTACATTTTCAACTTTTGGTCCAAGTAATTCTTCACGCATTCTTCAACAATTAATTATGTCTGCAAAAGTAATGAAGATTCAGGTTTACAAAGGTGATCGACGCAATATTATTGCTTGTCGTTCCTAATTTTCTCTTAAAAAAGAATATATTTATAGAAATTCACGGCATTAAATTATCTATTTGTCCTATTTTTAGCGAGTTAATGAAAAAAATTGTTTTCAGTATTCTGATAAGCCTTCTACCAGCTACAAGTTTTTCAGCAAATAATGTATTTATTAAAGGTAACGTTCATTTCACCAGTGCAAATGTTACTGTTTATTTTGATTCTAAAAAAAAACAAACTTTAAATAAGATTGATCAAGTAATTTTTCAAAAACCAGCAAAAAAGAATTTGAATTTTGGATTTTATAGTGGTCGGTTTTGGGTTAAGTTCACCCTTGACACGCTGCTCGAATCAACGCAAATTTTAGAATTAAAAAATCCGGTGATTGATGATATTTGCCTTTATAAAAGAGAGGGCACGAAATGGGTTTTTCAAGGAAGGGTTGGCGATATTATAAAATTTTCTGAGCGCAGTATAAAGCATCGGTTTCCACAATTTTTGATAAAATCGAAAGGCGAATACTTACTGCGAATCGAGAATAACGGAGACCACCTCTCCTTAAAAATGAATCTTTTCAGCCCTAGTCAGATAAAAAAAAGAGATTATAAGTGGCAGGTAATAGCTGGAATGTATTTTGGTATTCTTGGTATTGTATTGCTTTTCAACCTTTTCATGTTTATCCTCTTAAAAGGTAAAAACAATTTAATCTTAATCATTTTTCTTCTTGCCATGTTGCTTTTTGAGTTAAGTCTCACGGGCTATGGATATGAATGGCTCTGGGGTAATAGTCCTTATTTGCAGAATAGAATATTACCTTGGACGGCGGCTATTTCACTTCTCTTAATTATCCGTTTCATGATGGGTTATTTAAAAATTAAAAAAGAATCACCTCGCATTTATCTTATTTTAATAGTTTCGTCGCTGATAATATTGACCAATTTAGGCTTAAGTTTTATCAATAATGGGCCCTTAAATGTTTATATATACTCATCGACTAATATAATTATCTTGACATTAGTTGTGACTTTTACATCTATTGTTACAGATGCAGCCCGAAATCGAATTAAATCATCACGGTTGGTTCTTATTTCTTTCCTCGGTTTATTCATTGGAGTTTCAATTTCAGCGCTTTATTATTTTGGAGCTATAACATCTTTCATTATTGATAACATCAATATTCAATTTGGTGTATTGTTTCAGGCGGTGTTTTTAACTTTTGCTGTTTTGGATGGGTACAAAATATTCAAGGATAAAGCAAATGAAAATTTAGAAGAAATAAGTAGGTTAAAAGAAGAACAAATTTCAAAACTAGAGGCGCAGGTAACATTCAGAACATCAGAAATAATAGGGCAGAAAGAGGAGCTTGAGCGGGTGAATCGAGAAATAATTTCATCCATCAATTATGCAAATAGAATACAAGTTGCACTGATTCCAAAGGAAAAAGTTTTCCTACAAAACTTTAAAAATGGGTTTCTGAGTTTCCGCCCAAAAGAAATTGTGAGCGGAGATTTTTATTGGTCCTGCAAAATAAAGGACAGCAATAAAAATGGTCAAGTTGTTGAGAAAACTCTGGTAATTGTTGGTGACACAAATACACATGGTGTTCCGGGAGCTCTATTAAGTGTTTTAGCTCTGCGCGTAATTCAAGCGTTAATTTTTAAGAAAAGTGTCACTTCACCAGGAAAACTTTTGGATGAGGTAAATATGGAGTTTAATAAACTTTTCCCAAAACTCGAGGAAAATAAAGAAAATGTAAAGGGGATTTATTGTACCGTCTGTGTGATAGATCAAATTGAAAACTCCGTCCAATTTGCAGGTGCCGCAGGTAGATTATTTATCCGGAAAAATAGTATTGTCACTGAGTACAGCGGTGATAATAAATTTTTGGGGAAAGGAGAATCAAATACGAACTTTCAAACCAATAATATACAGCTTGCACAAAATGACATTATTTATATGGGTACAGATGGTTACAGGAAACAACTTAAATTTAATGACGAAATAATAGACAGTGATTTGATAGATATCTTCAGAGAATACGCCAATTTATCTATTGAAGAGCAGAAAATAATTTATCTGAGTAAATATGAAGAAATGGTTAAACTAAATGGTCAGTTAGACGATTTTTGTATAATCGGTATTCAGTTTTAAATGAAAGCACGTAAGTTAAAATATAAGTCAAATATGTTAAAAATTATTGATCAAAAAATATTTTTGTCCAGGTTTATATTGATGTTTATATTGATTTTTCCATCTTTAGCTGCTTCGTGCATAGACATGCCTCGAAATCGGGAGAATTTTAAATTTTTTGGCCGTAATGTAGAGGTTTTAATGGACAAGAACAGACAATATACTATTGACGATTTACCGCTAACTAATTTTAAAAAGTCCCTTAAAAGTTCTCCTAATTTTGGATTTTATGACGGTGTTGTTTGGTTGAGGTTTAAAGTCAACTCAAAACAAAAGAGGAAAATACTCCTTGAGTTAAAAAATCCAAATTTAGATAATGTTAAAGTTTTTGGAAAAACCTTGAACGGGTATGAACTCATAGATCAAGTTGGAGACGTTTTCTCCTATTCTGAAAGAAAAATTAAACATCGTTTTTTTCAAATTGAAATTCAAATTCCTATTGAGATTATTTTACAAGTTAATAATTTAGGGAATAAATGTATAGTCCCTATTGAGATATTAAGTGAACAGGCCGTTGTTGAAAGGGATTACAAACTTCAATTTTACTGGGGTTTATACTTTGGCTTGCTTTTATTTATTTTTTTCTTAACATGCACAATTTATATAATGCTCAAGAAAAAAAGGACGTTTTACTATCTGTGCTATTTGATTGTAATGGTCGTCGCTCAGATCAACAATAGTGGATTTGGGAAACAATATTTTTGGCAAGACTCAATCTTTTTATCAAATCGGTCACTTCCATTGACGGGTGTTTTAGCGACTTTATTTTTAGTGCTTTTTGCACGCTATTTTTTAAAAACTAAAAAGTATTCACCTCAACTCCATAAGTACTACACATTTGTAGTTTTTTTATTGGTTTCAACTGGTATTCTGGCAATTCTGCCGTCGAAACAGGCGTATCATATCGCGTCTATCATGTTCAATCTGTTGCTTGTTTTAGCAAGTATTCCGTTATTTCCAGTAGCATATAGC
>JBDNIA010000450.1:0-6182 GCA_041688525.1 Crocinitomicaceae bacterium
TATGCGCTCTCTTTATAGTATTTACCGTTATGCAATTGGACCTAAAGCTGCTGCTATTCTGTCTAATGCTGCTGCTACAGTAGTAGGCGCTGTTCCTGACCAATCTCCGGATACTGCTGGTGTATAAGTTGCAGCATACAGCTCAGTAAAATTTGCATTTACCTTTTGAAACGCTGCCCGTAGGCTATCACCTTGTTTGTCATTCGCAGTTGTACCTACATTAATCGTTTGTTGTGTCATTTATCGCTCCAATTATACCAATGCTGCTATTCTAGCCTGAAAATCAGTAAAGTCTGCGCTGGCAGCAACTACTGATTGTAATTGGGCTAAGTTAATCACTCTACTACCTTGTACAGTTATCTGTTGACTTACTGTTAAATCATTTTCTACAAACACGTCACTACTGAATATTATTGCAGGTGTAACTGTTATGGCTGAACTATCAGCACTGTCGATTAAGTTGGTAAAAATATTTCCAGTGACTGCACCAGTAAGATTGCCGCTAAAGTTTATAGCAGTTAGTGTATTAGAGTCGGTTCTGTACGATAGGTCAACGTCTGCTCTAACAGTTTGTCCGACATCTCTATTTTCTACAAACGTTGGATAATATACTGTGGTTAATCCGTCAGTGTTTGTTATGTCTAACATATCTGAAACTGTAGATCTATCAGCATTACCAGTTACGTCGCCAGTTAAATTACCAAAGAATGTTGAATAGATTTTATTTTCTACAGCATCAACTATCTTAGTTGAGTCGTCGCCAAAAATACTACCTTTTAAATCAAATACTGGATTGACAGTAAACGTTAACGTGTCAGTCACTGTATCTTTTGTTAACGTAATTCCTTCTCCGCTGTTAATGTACAATACATCACTGACAGCATCGGCTTGAATTCTATTTCCGCTATCGCCGTTAATTTCAAATTGAGTATATGCGTTAACAGCAGGAGCACTGTTGGTAATGGTAACGTCACCTGATGCTGCATCGCTTGACACTGTGATACCAACACCGTTTGAAATGCTGATAACACCGGCGTTGGTAATTTTAATACCACTGCCAGTGCTGTTGTCAATGTTGATACCTGCACCTGCTGTTCTACCACTTGGAAGAGCAGTGATATTAGTTAAACTTAAAACTCCAGTATTGGTAACAGTAGAGATGCCTAATGTTGTTGAAACACTAATTCCGCTACCTGCCGAGACATCTAAAATGCCTTCGTTGGTAAACGTTATCGATTCGCTCGCCGAATCAACTGACATTGAAATTCCGTCGCCGGATAAGAATTTAACAGTATCGCCAAACCCCTGTGCTTCTATGCTATTACCATTATCAACATCAATAATTTTAAAGAATGTTTTTTCTGGATCAATTAATAATGCACCATTAATAGTTGAGCCTGCAGGTATGTCAACATATGTATCGATGCCTTTAATCTGTGCAGCACCAATCCAAACTCCGTTGCCTGCATCGGGCGTATCAACAACATAGCCACCGGTATATACAGCTCTCCACACATAGTCGGAAGCACCTAAACTATATAAATTATCCGTTGAGGGAGATACATCTGTATCTAACGTACTAAAATCTATCGGAGTTAACCCAGACCCGTCGCCCACTGTTGCAACTAAACTGTCAAAGTTTTCATTTATCAATGTAAATGCATCATAAATGTTACTCCATAGTAAGGGAGGCGCTCCCGGAGTTATGTTGTTATTAAATGCCATTATGTTCTCCCTACTGCAATTTCAAGTGTACCAATATGGTCACTGTCATAATCTTTTAGTGCTTTACCAACTACAGTACCGACTCGAACATCGCCTACCGCAGCCATAGCCACTCCTAGAATTCCTGATGTTACCAATATATCTCCTTTCTTAATGCGACCAACTACTCGACACGGAACACGCCCTTGCAGGGCAACTAGATTTTTAAGTCCCGGGCATCCTTCGTACATGGCAAATGCAGCGGTGTTAGAAACAACTCCTGCTACTCGGGTATCATTCTTTGTACCAGTAGCTGTGACTTCAAACTCGCCGCCAAATACAAGAACTGTTCCTACATCGTACTCTTTATCGCCTTCGTAGTATTCAGCTAAGTCAGCGGAGTAAGTTGCTTGTAATCTTGATTCGTTCGGACTAGAACCTGTTAATGTCCATCGTCCTGTGATAGTACCTGCCGTTGTATTTCCGCCTGTAGTAATAGCAGTGACTTGAATGCTAGATGCTACAATTGGAGCAGCACTTACACCATTCTGTGTTTTAAAGTAATGAGTATCGTTCCAATAGTTAGTGGCCTTGTCAGCTGCTAGAGATCCGTCGGATATTAAAATACCACCTGCGGTATTATATCCATAGTATCTTAAGTAACCACCAGTAGCAGTTGTTGCAGTATCTACAGCAACCTGTGTGTCAATTTTAACTTGACTAATGTCAATAATGCGTCCACCAAAGTCTCCGTTACTATCACGTACAATTATTTGGCTTGCACCTACACTAGCACTTGATCCTGCTGATCCTTCTATCACAGAGTAACTACCATCCGAAGTATTATCTACTCCAGTTTTTCTCAAAAATCCCAGTGATGTTGAATACTGTGCTTTCTTAATAGCTAATCCAGCATCTACTACTGTACTGAACGACACAGCAGTAACATTTCCTGTTGATATCGAAGAATTACCTAACACAGTTTTAGTTGCTATCTGTGATATATTAGTTAACGTAACGGCGTTTGTCTTAATGGTTACCCAACCGTTTGTCACTGTAAAATATACAGTATCAAAACTTGACAGTCCATTTGCAGCTTGAATAGTTGCAGCAGATCCACTTGGTGATCCAGCAGCTAATGCTGCTATGGTCATATTCAACTTGCTTTGAACAATCGCAGCAGATGCACCGACTTCTGCATTGTTAATAACACCTGCATTGATTTGAATATCGATATTGTCAATGGTTGAATCGATTCCAGTTCGCAGGTCTAATGTCACATCGCCAGTAATGCTAGCATTAGTTAATGTGTTTCCAGCACCAGTAAGTACTAAGAATTGGCCGGCCTGTACATTAGAACCTGCATAGTCTTGAAAGTTATCTAAAGTTAAACTTCTTAAGTTAACAGCATCTTGTGGATTCGCCGGGTCAGTAAGATTTACGATCGTATAATCGTTCATATCTATTTGACCTTTCATAGGCAATTGGCCACTTAGTGCCATGAAGCCGCCGTTAGGTGTAGGTAACAATTGTGATTCAATTACACTGCCACCATCATGCGTCACTCCTAATCTACGTTCGATATAGATACGTGTAGCATTTTCTGTTGGAACAGTATCAGTTGCATTATCAGTGAATCCTGAATCTGTTGAAAATTCACTAATTGGTACACCACGTTTAAACCCAATACCGTCTAAGTTTGAAAGAGCAATACTCGCCGAGAATGTAACCTGACCGGTACCTTGGTCAACTGCAAAGAATGGTCCTACTCTAAAGTTACCAAATTGATCAGTAGTTACATAGAAGCACCGTCCGACATCTCTTTCTGCAATTTCAGTGTCTGGGCTCAATGCATTAACAGACTGTCCGTAAATTTCTTTTGGATAGTTAGTATCTGCGTATGAACCTGTTCCTATTTCTAGCAAATCGTGGCTGGTAACACGCACTAGGGAAATACGAATTGTTAATGTTCCTAATGATCCACTAGATCGAATTGCAGCGCCGGCTTTGATTGTGTAACTTGAAGCAAATTGATTAACAGCATCAGCTAATGGTCTATTCAATACTAATCTAGCAAACGGCTCGTTAGTTACACTTTCTGGTTGATAAGTGCTGATAATGTATTCTTCACCTAAGAAAACAAATTTAGAACCAGCCACTCGACTGTTTTCTTGAGCACCAACAGCAACAACAGCAAATGTATTGTCGCCTGCTCTACCAGTAACTGTACCAACAGAGTGAGTTCCGCTGCCTGCGCTAGTAACTGCAACAGGATCGCCACCTGGTTCTACACTGATCTGAAATACATCAGCACCTAATCCACCAGCAATAACAAAATATCTAAATAGTGTAGATAATCCAGCTGGTAGTGTTCCTGTAGTTGTAAATTTAATAACACTGTCTTCAACAAACGGATGTCCGACTAGAGATATTTCTGTAGGATCGGCTACAGAAATAGTACATGCTTGTCCAGTAGCAAAATCGTCTGTATACTCGCCAGGTTGGGATATTGTAAAATCTAGATAATTGTAATTTTCTCTAGTTTGAGATAGAGTAATGCCTACAGGTGCATAAGAGTGTGTGCCAGTACCTGCATTAGTGATTACTACAGGAACCCCATTCTTTGAAAGAGATACTGCAAATTCAGTATCGGTTAAATTACTGGATGTAACAAAATAGTTTTCTACACTCAGTGGACTAGGTAATGTTACTGAGGTGGTAAAATTTACACTGTAATTTTCTAATAATTTATGGGTCTTGATACCTTTAATGCTTAATCCAGTTCCATTAGATACTGTTGCAGCACTGCCGGTAGGAGAAGTAGATACAGTAAACTGATTGTAATTAGGAACACTAATAATGTAGTAAGTGACCCCCGATGTAAATCCGTTAGCAGTTGAAGTTGGAATAAACTTATCGCCGAGTGCTAATTTATGATTTCCATCAGTAGTACACACATTTGTTGCAATTGTAGTAACAGTTGCCAACACTTGAATTATTCCCGGATCACCTGCAGTAGCCTGTACCTCAAACGGTCCGTTATCATCTGAGGCTGTATTAAATGCCAGCACACGATAAACAGTTTCTGGAGTTTCTCTTAATTTTAAACCAGTCGAAGGTCTAACCGCAACATTTTCTAAACTACCTGTTAGTTTTAACTGTGTTCCAACTCGCAGTGTCATCTTATCTGCATCAGATATCTGTGCAAACAATCCGGAGGCACCTCCACCACCAGCTGCTCCTAAGTTTAATCTAGCAACGCCGTCTGGTAAATCTAAGGTAGTTGATGAGGTAACAGGATATCTATAAATGATCCCGCTGTGGTTAACTTCTAGCTCACTGCCACCTAATGGTGCATATTGAAAATTGTTTACAAAAATAAACAGTCCTTCCACGTCATTTGCATATGCAGGACTTGGAGCATAACAATCAACACGTTGACTCAATTCTTCGTATATAGTTGTTGGTGTTGGAACTTCCAGTGGGTCAGCACCTTCTGCAACCAGCGCATATACACCGTGAGCACTAGAACCGCCTACTGATCGAATCTGAGCACCGTTTATTGAGTAGTATGAAGTATAGCAATAGTAGGTAAACATTGAAACAAGTTCAAGTAATCCGCCATTATGACCAACTGCCCCGTAGCCCATGTCGTTGATCTGTGTAAAGTCATTGGCCAACATACTACGGTTACCCGGCATTAATACTTCGTATTTGTTTCCATTCTCTTCTACAAACGCAATAACAGAACTTTGAATAGTTGTTTTTGCTAATGCAATTGCTGCTCTGGCTGCAATATTATCTGCATCGTAAGACAATCCGCTTATAGTAGGTGTTATAAGTGTGATCGCAGCAGCCGCTGTTGCAAAATCAGCAACACTAATGGCACCTGAGATAGCAGTCATTAATGTATTAATAGTTGCCGCTTCAGTTGCAGTTGCACCAGTACCAGTAGTTCTTGCCAATGCTCCGTATGTCACTGCTGGTGCAAAGTTTTGAATAACCCTTCCTGTTAGATAATTAGCGTAATCAATCGCTGCTGCAAATCGAGTATCCTGTCCTGAGGCTAATAAAAATTCACCGGTTAAGTTATTATAATATTTTAACGCTGCTGTTCTTGTTGCTGTATTACCACCGTAAATTAAATCGTGTATTACTGCTTCAACAGCATACAATGTATCTTGCTGAGTTCTTGAAGACTGGTATGTATCGCCTAATTCCCACGGACTAATATCACCAGCAATCTGTGCCTGTATCCAACCGTCTACTTCACTAACAATGTAATTCCGATTGGCTAGTAATAATGTGTAGGCATTAGATACATCTGTAGACACATCAGCAGGTAAGGTAAATGACAACACAGGTGCAGCCACTGTTCCTCTTTCAATAATGTCTGCAATAGTGGTATTACTAAAATCTACTACATCTTGTACAGAGGGGTAACTGGTAATCTCAGCATTGGCCAATGTGTGAGCATA
>JBDNIA010000451.1:0-2371 GCA_041688525.1 Crocinitomicaceae bacterium
CGATTTCGATTTTTAAATTATTTAGGACGCTATTGGTTTCCCATATAATTGTGCCATTATTTGAACTCATTTTTACCAAAGAGAGTAAATTGGATTTTGATCCTGCACCCAAAATTTCATTATCGTGCGTCAATATAATATTGCTGAGCTCTTCTATTCCGTTTATTTCTAAAGATTTATACCAAATCTCATTACCAATTGCATTCAATTTCATTGCAAATCCAGGAAGGTCAATTCCAGAAGTTCTATTGTAACCACTAATAATAATATCATTCCCTAAGGTAACTATTGATGTGGCTTCATTAGTGATGTTTTTTTTATCTATTGATTTAGTCCAAACAGTATCTCCCATTATATTGAGTTCCGCGACAAATATGTCATTTTGTTGATTTACAGTAACTGAACCACAGACAGTGTAATTTAAAGTTGAAGCTATTGTGATATCGAGTAAACGAATATTGTTTTCCAATTCATTTCTCCATATTTTAGTCCCAGAGGCATCAGTTTTAAACACAAAACCTCCATTTGAATTATCTGTCCCACAAATTATAAAACCTCCGTCAGCAATTTCAATAAGCTTATTAAATCGTGATGTGTAACCAAAATCATAGTGCTTTTTCCAAATTACTTCGCCTGAGTCTGTTATTTTAATTAATTGTCCTTGGTATGAAATTATTGGTGCGCCAGATGGATTAAGAGAATAGTTTGCAACTAATAAAAATTCTCCCGTAGAAATCAGGATAATATCGTATCCATAATCAGCGAATTCATTTGATATTGTTTTTATCCACTCCGTTTTCCCAAAACAATTGGTTTTAATAACGAGAATATCAGATTCACTTTCTGCTGCAGTTGATGTGCTTCCACAAAGAATAAATCCACCATCCAGAGTTTGTTTTGCAGAATAAATGTCTTCCATTCCGCTGTCCGCTATTAATCTGTAGAAACTGTTACAATTAACACCACTAATAAGTGTGTTTTCGATTACTGGGCTTCCTTGTTGAATATTGATGGGCTCATCTTTTTTACAAGCCACGAATAATATTGTAGGAATAAAAAGTACCAACAACTTTTTCATGTCATATAATTTGAGTTGTAGACAACATTTGACCCTTTGTATTGCGCATAGTAACATTATAGATGCAAATTAAAAATATCCGAAAAAACTATTTATTTGACGCTAAGTGCAACAAGTACGTGGTGCTTTTCAAGGATTCATATTAAATCAAATATAGTAAAAAGGAGCAGCTGACGCACAAGTAAATTCTTTATTAACATTGCTCTAGCTTAAATACTTAGGAAATTTACTTTCTTCTTTGCTTCAAAACTTCTTCAATATCTTCAAATGTGCACGCTTTGGCCTTTAGTAAAATTAGATAATGGTATAATAAATCTGCCGCTTCATTTTTAAATAGATTCATGTTTTCATCTTTTGCTTCAATGACCAATTCTATAGCTTCTTCACCTACTTTTTGCGCCACTTTGTTGATGCCCCTTTTGTACAACTGATTGGTATAAGAATTTTCATCATCTTGATCAATACGTTGGGCAATTCTTGCTTGCAGATCATAAACAAAACCTTTGGAAGTCTCTTTTTGAAAACAAGTTGTTGCGCCTGTGTGACAAGTCGGACCAGTTGGATCTGCAAGAATAAGAAGGGTATCGTTGTCGCAGTCGATTTGCATATTTTTTACCACTAAAAAGTTCCCCGATTCTTCTCCTTTTGTCCACAAACGATTTTTACTTCTGCTGAAAAAAGTCACTTTGTTTTCCGCTTTGGTTTTGGCAAAAGCTTCTTCGTTCATATAACCGAGCATCAGAATCTGCAAGCTTGTGTTGTCTTGTATAATCGCAGGAACCAATCCAGTCCCTTTCGTAAAATCTATGTTCATCTTCTTGTTGCTATTTCTTGCGTTTGTAAATATTTTTTTAATTCAGGAATATCAATTTCTCCATAGTGAAAGACACTTGCTGCCAATGCGCCAGTGGCTTCTGTTTGTCGAAATACATCTTTGAAATGTGCGGAACTTCCTGCGCCGCCGGAAGCAATGATAGGAATATTCACAGCTTCGGAAACTTGTTTTGTAATCTCAAGTGCAAAGCCATTCTTTGTGCCATCATTGTTCATAGAAGTGAGTAAGATTTCACCGGCGCCGGCTTTTTCCACTTGTTTAGCCCAATCCAATGTATTGAGTGGAGTAGGAGTTCTGCCGCCATGAACATAAACTTTCCATTCGCCATTTTCAAATTTGGTATCAATGGCAACTACGACACATTGATTTCCAAATTCTTGGGCAATTTCTTGAATGAGTTCGGGGCGTTTTACAGCGGAGGAATTTAAACTCACTTTGTCTGCCCCTGCCTGTAGAAG
>JBDNIA010000452.1:0-4813 GCA_041688525.1 Crocinitomicaceae bacterium
ACAGCCGTGCCGCCATTGATAACAACTTTCATTCCGATGTATGCAGTACTAGTTTCTCCATCAGTAGCTGCTAGGGTAATTGATGTTGCTCCGCCACCCTGAGCAGTGTTGGAGTTAGTTACATATCCAGATCCTCCAAATTCTCCATCTAATCCATCTTCAGCATTTTGAAGCAATCTAACTTGATAAACTGCATCGTCGCGGAATTCGTCAGCTTCAGCTTCGGCTCCTAAGCCGCCGCCAGTTAGTAGAAATTCTGCATCGGTGTAATTAATACCTGCATTATCAAATTCTAATCCTATGAACTCTTGACCAGTAGTTGTTACTTTACCAATAGTGGCAATGAACTGAAATTTATTATCTATTACACCGGTATTTGGAGTCTCTGTGTCGTCAAAGCCTTCTGCTACAGATCCAAAATCACCGTACGAGTTGTTACCGTTGGTTCCACGAATGCGTCCACCTTCTGTAGACAAGTAACCAATGTGTGCGTAATATGAGAATACTGAAACAAGCTCTGCTCGTCCGTTATTAGCCACCCATGCACCGATACCATCACTAATAACCTGAGTAAAGTCATTAGATACAATCGAGTCATTACCACCGTTGTGTAGTGCGCCGTCAATTTTTTGTCCAATCGCTCCGTTACCAAATGTAGTTAGTCCTTGCACATACGGCGAACGGCTGATAATCCATGTACGGAAGTCATCTGGGCCCCAACCTGGATCTAAACTAGCATATGCGCCAGCTGATACTCTAGAGGTACCGTACTCATTTGGTGGTAGTAGGTCTCCGTTGAGGTCGGCTAATGATTTATCGCGTAGTCCTGTACCATCACGTAAGTAGTACATATCTTCTTCAAAGCTGCCCAGTACTGCATTAGCATAGTAACGAGCTACATATCGTGATTTGTAATTTGAAGTGTATTTTAAATCCCACTTTAGTGCATCAATATATGTACTAACGTCTCGTTCGCATAGTGCTTGATTATAAACTAATTCTACACTCATTGAACCGGTATCTGTAGATAGGATTACTGCTGCTCCGTTTCTTGTTGTAGCTACCGTAAATGCTGTTGCACTAACAATACTTCGAACATAGTACTTTGCATCTGCTATTAAATCTCCAAATGCTGTTCCGGTAAATTTAATTTCAACACCTCGTCGTAACCAGCTAGTATCACTAATGGTAATAACATTAGTAGTGTTAGTGGTTGCAGTTGCAGTATCAATGAATGTGTTTGCAATGTACGCACTTACTTCAGCTGTAATAAAGTTTCTGTTTCTCTCTAACTGTAGTATTGCATAATCTCTATTGCGTAAATTTGTTGAACAAACATCACCTTCGTTTGTTGCGCCGTATAAACTATTTACGATTGATGCCATTAGCACATTGATTCTTGCAATTGCAGTAGCATCTGCTCCAACATTGGCAATTGCCTGTGTTCTAACATATTCCACTGCTGCCATTGTTACAGCTTTTTGTCCTAATGTATATACATCGCTAGCGTTAAGTCTCAAATATGAGTGTCCAGCTTTCAACGATTGATAATTGCTGTTAAACATAAAATCAAATCCAACAGCTTTTAATATTGTACCTATATCTCTTGAACATTTTGTTTCGTCATATACTAAACTTGGATAAGTTGCATTAATATATGCAATTGTATTTGAACGAATAGTTGTTGCTGCTGAATTTAATGTCGAGTATGCGGAAATCAATGCTGTTGTAGAATTAACTCCGTCTGCAGGCGTTGGATCTACTAATGTTACTGTTGTTCCTACAGCTCCGGGACCAGTTTCGATAATACTTATAATGTCATCAACATTGTTTCCAATAAGAGTTGATGCTCCTGCACTTCCGGCAGTATCAGTGTAACGTACCACCAGAGTTTGTAAAGGAGTAAATGTTGCTGATGTTGCAACTTGTTGCATTCTTGTTTTTAAAAATTCAATAGTTCCAATTGTAGCAGCTTTGATTGACGCTGGAAGTTGTGCGGCAGCTATAGTGCTGTCTGCATTATCACCATCCCAATATGCTAGTCCTGCTACAATACTTTGTGCATCTCCATCATATGTTAAATCGTAAACAACTGCGTCAATAATGTATCCTGCATCTCTACGACACTTTGTTCTAGAAAAATGCGTATCACCTTTAATTGTAGTTAACTCTACGGTTTGACTAATTGTAACTTCGTATGTTCCTGCACCCCCCGTTGTACCTGATAGTTGTTGAGCAATAGCAGTACCAACAACTACACGTTCGCCGCGAATTATAGTATCAACAGTCACTGTTCCTGTTTCTAATGCAGACACTGTTAAAGTTGTTCCGCTAATAGATCCTGTTAATTCTAATTGACTGTAAGTTGTGTTGATGTAAGAGACAATTTCTTCTTGTAAGAATTTTTTGTTTTCTTTAATTAATTTTTTAGCATTGCCGTAGCCTGCTAGATAAGAAACATTGTATCCTACAGGATCTGTAAGATTTGAAGTATGCATTGTTCCTAAGCGATAATCGGCTTGAGATTTCATAACTTCAACTAGGTCAGCAACTACTACTGATTCGTCTGTGTCAGCAAATGGCCACACTTGACTTTGAGTTTCTATGTTTCCAGAAGTTGGTGTAACTGACGTGCCTGCTACAATATCTCCAATAAAACTCTCAATATGAGTAAACGTATCTATAGTATAATAGCTGTCAGAGATATCAACCAAACTTCCTGCTGGGCCTGCATTAGTGGAACGTAATTCGTCACCTTGTATGCAAGTATATGCTGGTACAATGATTGGTAATGTCTCACGATATCTACCCGTGGACACCTTAATTAATGTATTTGGTATATATCTTGTTGGTATAGTAGGTAGCGGGCCAACTTGTGTTGGATTAGCTAGCGCATTAGTAACTATTGCTACTAAATTAGTAATGTCTGTCAGTGCTCCTGTTTCAGCAGTATATTCTAAATCAATATATTGTTCTGCAATTGCTACAGAATCGTCTACTATGTCTTGATAAATGGTTGCCGGCACTTGGTTGGTTATCACTGCTTCAACAACTGCAAGCATGTAGTTGTATGCGGCAATGCCTTGTTCTCTTTCTGAAGACAATGTTGCATAAGGAGCATCTTCTGCTTCAGTTGAAAATGGTCCTTCGCTTAAAATGCCTAGTAACGACTGTGCTGCTGCACGAATTTTTAAGTTTCCACCGTGGCCTATATCCCACTGTAGTCTATCAACTACAAATCCAACGTCACGTTCACACTTTGCTTCGTCGTAGTCGAAGTTTTCCCAAATACTACCTACAGTAGCATTAGTAACTTGGTAATCGATCCAGCTTGACACTTCGCGTTGGATGAATACTCTGTTGAGCTCTAACAAATACTGTGTGTTAGGGTTGCGAGGACCGTCTTCTACCTGCTCGCAAGCATAACGGATTGTTTTAAACGGCTTGTCTAGAGTTTTACCGTGTATTGGTGATGGCAGGTCTGTACCGTGCATGGCTACGTAGTATACTTGGTCAGCTGCACCTAAGGTTACCCACTCTGGATCTTCTGTTCCTGCACGTAGTACCTGTCCTTCTAGGCCAACTGGTAATCTTGTTGGACCAGCGCCGCCATAATAAACTAAATCACCGCGAGTTGTTAGAATAGAAGTTTCTGTACCAATGCTTAGTAGGTTCCAATAGGTTCCAGTGATGTCTTGATCCGGACGACTGTTGTCTGCGCCGCCGCCTTCTGGTCCAACTGTACTACCGTCATCGCCCTCTGAACGGTGTCCTAATACGCAAATATAAGCGTTTGATCCAAATCTAACAGCATCACCTAATTTGTATTGGACATCATCAGTCCAAGTATTTTGCCAAGAAATACCAGAGTTTAGTTTTTCCCAATATGTTAGATTAGGAGGTTCTTGATTTAAACTGTCTGCTGTGGCTAGATATGTGTAACCTCGTAGTCTTACTAGATTGCCCACGCGATAATTTGCTATACTACTCCAGTCAGCACTAAAAGAAATACCTTGTTGGAATAAATCCCAATTAACAGTGCTGGTACTAGGAACTGCTCCAACATGATTTGTTTTTGCAACATATTGATTGCCGCCGTATCGTACAACATCGCCTCGTTGGTATGTTGTAGCGATCTCCCAGGTATTTTCAAATTCAATACCTTCGACGAATTGACTCCAATAAGATGCAGCATCTGTAGTAAAACTTGCTGTAGAAGTGTGTTGTAAAGTACAAATCCATAGACCTGCTCCTTGCTTGACGATGTCGTTTACTTTGTAGACAACAGTACTTCCACTCCATGCTCCTTGATATTCTAAGCCAGCATTGAAGCTGTCCCATTTAGATTCGTCTGACGCTAGCCCTTGAGCTAGGGTTGCTGCGGAGGTGTGGGCGGTTTTACAAACAAAAGTGCGGCCGCCATACTTGACTAGGTCGTTAACTTTATATTGTGTTGACACTGACCACTCTTCTTTCCAATCAAAACTTTCAGCAAACACATCCCAATTATCAATGTCGGCTTCTAACCCCAATTGGGTAGTGGCGGCGGAGGTATGTGAGTCGTTACAGGTATAGACAGTTCCACCGTATTTTACAATGTCACTATCTTTGTAGAAGGTGCTAGGAGTCCAGTCGCCTTTCCACTCTTGGCCGTCAGACATCAATTCCCATTTAGTCGGAGAATAATCTAAATCTGTGTAGAAATCAGCAGATGCAGCGTGTCCTACTTTACAGATATAAGTCTTACCGCCATTTCTTATTACATCATCGACGTAATAAGTTGTAGATGTAGTCCACGTATCTTTCCATACAA
>JBDNIA010000453.1:0-3667 GCA_041688525.1 Crocinitomicaceae bacterium
CACTTGAGTTCTCCAGAATCATTTCTGGTGAAGCCAACGAAATGGTAATTTTATTGAAACTACTTTGTTTATTTGGTATTTCTTTTCTGTAAGCCATTTTCTTGCTTTTCTAAAAATTCAACAACTTGCGTTTAATCCAATGAAATGTTCAAACACAAACCTCTCAATTCATGTAACAATACGTTGAAGGATTCTGGTATGCCCGGTTCAGGAATATTATCTCCCTTAACGATTGCTTCATAGGCTTTCGCTCTACCATTAACGTCATCCGATTTTACGGTTAAGATTTCTTGTAGGATATTAGCCGCACCAAATGCTTCCAATGCCCAAACTTCCATCTCACCAAATCTTTGACCTCCAAATTGCGCTTTACCACCTAAAGGCTGTTGCGTAATCAAGGAGTATGGTCCGATAGAACGAGCGTGCATTTTATCGTCTACCATGTGTGATAACTTCAACATGTAGATGACTCCAACTGTCGCCGTTTGGTGGAATCTTTCACCAGTTCCTCCATCGTACAAGTATGTTTTACCTGAAGTTGGAACTCCTGCTTTTTTAGTCCACTCATCGATTTCAGATGGATGAGCTCCGTCAAAAATTGGAGTAGCAAATTTAACACCCAATTTCTCACCAGCCCAACCAAGAACAGTTTCATAAATTTGACCTAAATTCATACGAGATGGCACACCTAAAGGATTCAATACGATATCTACTGGTGTTCCGTCCTCTAAGAAAGGCATGTCTTCAGCACGAACGATGTTAGCAACAATACCTTTGTTACCATGACGTCCCGCCATTTTATCCCCAACTTTCAATTTACGTTTTTTAGCCACATAAACTTTCGCCATCTTTATGATACCTGCTGGTAACTCATCACCAACTGAAATATGGAATTTCTTACGTTTGTAAGCTCCCAACATATCATTTGCTTTGATATTGAAGTTATGAATTACTCGACCTATTAAAGCATTCAACTCAGTATCCGCAGTCCAATTTGTTGGATTGACGATACTATAATCTATTGCCATTACATTCTTAGCCGAGAATTTTGTTCCTTTTTTAATGATTTCTTCCTTGAAATTATTAAAAACGCCTGTTGATTTTGTATCACCAACGATAAGGATTAACTTATCCGTTAATACTTCTTTCAATTGAGCAAAATCTTTCTCATAGTCAGCATCTAAAGATTCCAAAACTGGCTTATCGTGTGCTTTCGATTTTCTATCTTTAATTGCTCTTGAGAACAATTTCTTTTGAACAACGACACCTCTCAATGATGGTCCAGCTTTCAAAGATGCATCTTTAACGTCACCCGCTTTGTCTCCAAAAATTGCACGTAAAAGCTTTTCTTCTGGAGAAGGATCTGTTTCACCTTTTGGTGTGATTTTTCCAATCAAGATATCACCTTCCTTAATTTCTGCACCAACACGGATTAAACCGTTTTCGTCCAAATCTTTCGTCGCTTCTTCAGAAACATTAGGAATATCGGAAGTTAGCTCCTCCATTCCACGTTTTGTTTCACGAACATCCAATGAATACTCGTCGATATGAATTGATGTAAAAATATCGTCACGAACCACTCGCTCTGAAATCACAATCGCATCCTCAAAGTTGTATCCTTTCCATGGCATGAAAGCCACTTTCAAGTTTTGACCCAAGGCCAATTCACCACTTTCGGTAGCATAACCTTCGCAAAGCACTTGTCCTTTTTCAACAGCATCACCTTTTTGGACGATGGGCTTCAAATTTATACAAGTTCCTTGGTTTGTTTTAGCAAATTTGGTTAAAGTATAGTGTGTTAACTCCGTATCGAAGCTCACTAATTTATCTTCTTTTGACCATTCGTAACGTATAACAATTTCGTTCGCATCTACATATTCAACAACTCCTATGCCCTCAGCATTGATCAAAACGCGCGAATCTCTCGCGACTAATCTTTCAATACCCGTACCAACAATTGGTGAATGTGGTTTCAACAATGGAACAGCTTGACGCTGCATGTTTGATCCCATCAATGCACGGTTGGCATCATCGTGCTCCAAGAAGGGAATAGATGATGCTGCAATAGAAGCAATTTGATTTGCACCTACGTCCATCAAAGTCAATGCTTTCGGTTGTACAACTGGGAAATCACCTTCGTAACGCGCCTTCACGACATCTGTCAAGAATTTTCCACTGTCATCAACTTTCGCATTTGCCTGAGCAATCATTTGTGAGTCCTCTTCTTCTGCTGTGCGATAAATTGGTTCTTTATCAAAAATAACTTTACCATTTTCAACCAAACGATATGGCGTTTCGATAAACCCTAGTTTATTCACCTTCGCGAATACACACAAAGATGAAATCAAACCAATATTTGGACCTTCTGGTGTCTCAATAGTACACAAACGACCATAGTGCGTGTAATGTACATCACGCACCTCAAATCCTGCTCTTTCTCTCGAAAGTCCACCTGGTCCTAGTGCTGACAAACGTCGTTTATGCGTTACCTCAGAAAGTGGATTTGTTTGATCCATAAATTGAGACAACTGATTGGTTCCAAAAAATGAATTGATTACTGACGACAAAGTTTTCGCGTTAATCAAATCTATTGGAGTAAAGACTTCGTTATCACGAACATTCATACGCTCACGAATTGTTCTTGCCATACGAGCCAAACCAACACCAAATTGAGAATACAATTGTTCACCAACTGTTCTCACACGTCTGTTTGATAAGTGATCGATATCATCAACATCAGCTTTCGAGTTGATTAATTCAATCAAATATTTAATGATCATGATGATATCGTTCTTCGTCAATACTCTTGACGTTTCAGAATCATCAATATTCAATTTTTTGTTCAGTCGGAAACGGCCAACCTCACCTAAATCATAGCGTGTGTCAGAGAAGAATAATTTCTCAAATACATTTTTCGCTGTTTCATAATCAGGCGGTTCAGCATTTCTTAATTGTCTGTAAATATGTTCTACGGCCTCTTTTTCAGAGTTCGAAGTATCTTTTTGTAATGTATTGTAAATGATAGTAAAATCAGCGCTATTCACATCCTCTTTATGCAAAATAATATTTTTCACGCCTGAATCTACAATCAAGTCAATGTGCTCTTCTTCAATCGTAGTTTCACGATCCAATAAAACCTCATTTCTTTCAATTGAAACGACTTCTCCAGTATCCTCATCTACGAAATCTTCCACCCATGTTTTCAGAACACGAGCAGCAAGTTTACGTCCAACAGCTTTTTTTAAGTTTACTTTTGAAGCTTTAACTTCATCCGCCAAACCAAAAATACCTAGAATATCTTTATCTGATTCGTAACCAATAGCACGGAACAAAGTCGTAACCGGTAATTTTTTCTTTCTGTCGATGTAAGCATACATCACATTATTGATATCCGTTGCAAATTCAATCCAAGAACCTTTAAAAGGAATGACTCTCGCGGAATACAATTTTGTACCATTCGCGTGACGACTTTGGCCGAAGAATACCCCTGGTGAACGGTGCAATTGCGAAACGATTACTCGTTCGGCTCCATTTACCACAAAGGATCCTTTCGGGGTCATATATGGAATTGTACCCAAATACACATCCTGAACGATGGTTTCAAAATCCTCATGTTCAGGATCGGTACAATACAATTTCAACTTTGCCTTCAGTGGAACACTGTAGG